>JAPSIX010000163.1 GCA_031178475.1 Microbacterium sp.
TCGGCAAGGGCGGACTGCCGCAGCCACTCGAACGCCTCGAAGTCCAGTGACGGCTGGGCCGACTCGATGAGCGTCGAGATTCGCGTGTCCAGCCCACGCAGATGCAGCGTGCTGGATGCTTTGCCCCGCGGCTGCGACCGCCACGAGCCGAGGCCGATGAGGTAGTTCGGCCCGCCGGCCTTCGCTCCTGCTCCGACCGACGAGCGCTTCCAGCCGCCGAACGGCTGCCGCTGCACGATCGCGCCCGTGATGCCGCGGTTGACGTAGAGGTTGCCCGCCTGCACGCGGTCGAGCCAGAACGCGAGATCGTCGGGGTTCTGGGTGTGCAGGCCCGCCGTCAACCCGTAGGGCACCGCGTTCTGGAGCTCGACGGCGGTCGCGAGCGTCGGCGCGTGCATGATGCCCAGCACCGGACCGAAGAACTCCTCGAGGTGGGTGCGCGATCCCGGCTGCACGCCGACGCGGATGCCGGGGGTCCACAGTCGTCCGGTCTCGTCGCCGGGCACGGGTGCCGGTTTGATCAGCCACCGCTCGTCGCCTTCGAGCTCGGTGAGCGCCCAGGCGAGTTTGCCCTGCGGCCGCTCGATCAGCGGCCCGACCTCGGCACGGGCATCAGAGGGCCAGGCGACGTGCAGCGAGCGCGTGGCATCGAGCAGCTGGCGGGCGAAGCGACGAGACCGTCCGACCCCGCCGACCAGGATCGCCAGCGACGCCGCCGAGCACTTCTGCCCCGCGTGGCCGAAGGCGCTCTTCACCAGGTCGGCGACCGCGAGATCGAGGTCAGCGGTCGGCGTGATGATCATCGCGTTCTTGCCGCTGGTCTCGGCCAGCAGCGGCAGGTCCGGTCGCCACGAGCGGAACAGTGCGGCCGTGTCCCACGACCCGGTGAGGATCACCCGGTCGACATCCGGGTGCGAGATCAGCTGCCTGCCGAGCCCGCCTTCGTCGATGTCGGCGAGCACGAGCACATCCCGAGGCACCCCGGCCTGCCAGAGCGACTCGGCGATGACCGCCGCGCAGCGGCGCGCCTGCGGCGCCGGCTTCAGCACCACCCCCGACCCCGCGGCGAGCGCGGCGAGCACACCACCGGCGGGGATCGCCAGGGGGAAGTTCCAGGGCGGCGTCACGACCGTCACCCGCGCGGGCTGGAACACCGCGCCCGGGATGCCGTCGAGCTCGCGCGCCGTGGCGGCGTAGTACTTGGCGAAGTCGACGGCTTCGCTCACCTCGACGTCGGCCTCGCCGAGAACCTTGCCGGTCTCCGCCGCCGCGACCTCGATCAGCTCACCGCGGCGCGCTTCGAGCGCGGCCGCCGCACGCAGCAGCACGTCGGATCGTTCGGATGCCGCTCGCGCGCCCCACCCTGGTGCGGCGGCGCGCACGCGCGTGAGCGTGTCGGACAGCATCCGCTCGTCATCGATCCGCCCGGCACGCAGCGTTGTCGCGCCCGGCCCAGACGAGTCGGCGGAGGCGACCCGGTCGAGCACCTGCCTCGCCCACTCGCGATTCGCGACGAGCGACGGGTCGCTGTCGGGCGTGTTCGAGAAGCCCGGCGCACCTGCGGACTGCGCACCCGCGCGGGCGACCTCCTGCCGGGCGTAGACAGCGGTCTGCAGGAAGGGGTCCTCTTCGTCCTCTTCCTCGGAGGATCCTCGCGCGATCCCGAGCACGACTCCGGTCAGGTCTTCGTCACCGGCGACGGGCTGTGTGGTCGGCCGCACAGACTCGTGCGCGGGGGCGAGCCGGTCCTGCGTGCGGCGGGGCCCCGTGGTCAGCGATGCATCCGTCGATCGTGCCACCGAGTCGACGAAGCGCAGCCGCTCACGTTCGAACAGCGCGGGGTCGTCGGCGAGGTGGAAAGCCGCCGACAGGAAATTCGACGACGACGCGTTCTCCTCCAGCCGGCGTGCGAGGTAGCTGATCGCGACGTCGAACTCGTCCGGCCGCACAACGGGGACGTACAGCAGCACGTGCCCGACCTCCCGTGCGACGGCCTGCACCTGCCCCTGCGCCATGCCGAGCAGCATCTCGACCTCGATCGCCTCATGTACGGCACGCTCTTCTGCGAGCAGCCACGCGTAGGCGATATCGAACAGGTTGTGGCTGGCGACGCCGATCCGCACCGCAGCGATGTTGCGCGGCTGGAGTGCCTCGTCCAGGCAGCGCAGGTAGTTCGCGTCGGTGTCGAGCTTCGACGTGTATGGCGCCTGCGGCCAGCCGTGCATGACGGCATCCACCTTCTCCGTCGCCAGGTTCGCGCCCTTGACGAGTCGCACCCTGATCGGCGCCCCGCCATGTTCGACCCGATCCCTCGCCCAGGCGGTGAGTTCGCGCAGCGCCGGCAGCGCATCGGGCAGATACGCCTGCAGCACGATGCCCGCCTCGAAGTGCTTCAACCGCGGATCCTCGAGGAGGCGGGTGAACACCGCGATCGTCAGGTCGAGGTCCGCGTACTCCTCCATGTCGAGGTTGATGAATGTTTTGGTCCCTGAGCTCGTCGAAGGGCCAGCGGCCGTCAGGTAGAGGGGCATCAGCCTGCGCACCACGTCGTCGACCACGTCGTCCAGCGCCCACATCGAGATGCGGCTCATGATCGCCGACACCTTGACGGAGACGCAGTCGACGTCGGGACGCCGGATGAGCTCATGGATGCCGTCGAGGCGGCGCTTCGCCTCGGCTTCGCCGAGCACCGCCTCACCGAGCAGGTTGAGGTTGAGCCGCGTATGGGTCCCTGAGCCTGTCGAAGGGTCGCGGAGCTTCTCAAGCGCCGGCCCGAGCTTGTCGGGCCGGGCGTCGACGATGAGGTGGCCGACCATCTGGCGCAGCGCCCGGCGGGCGAGGGGCACGGTGGGCATCGGCAGCACGGGGGCGACTGCGCCTGCGGCACGCACGGCTGCACGCAGGTACCAGGGCAGGAACTGCGGCGCCATGGCGGACACCCGGTGAAGATTGGATGCCGCGGCGGTCAAGCTCTCGGGGCGCATGACGCCGTCGACGAAGCCGAGCGTGAAAGGCAGGCCGTTCGGGTCGCGCAGCACCCCGGCCAGTCGCTCCGCCGCCGGATCGGCCTCGACCGCCGCGGCCTCGTGCACCCAGCGCCGGGCGAGCTGGACGGCGGCGTCTGCAAGACGCATCCTCGATTCGGACGAGAGCGGCTCTGGCATGGCACCAGCCTATGCACGCAGGTGGCACCGCCCCGGGAGTGACGGCCGCTCGATCAGCTCCAGACGCTCGGGGCAGGCGCCTTGGTGGGCGGAAGTGCGGACGCCGCGGCCCAGTCATGGATCCAATCCTCGACGTCGGGCAGGCCCTCGGGGCGCCCGACCGCGGCGAACAGCTCCTCGTGCGAGACGGTGCCGCCGCTGCGGCGCAGCATCCGAGCCCTGACGATCGCCCGCGCGTACACCTCGCCGTCCACGACCGCCCGGTGCTCCATGAGCAGTGCTTTGTCGTCATGCCCGATGAAGCGGGTCTCGACCTCGAAGCGCTGCCACAGCTCGAGCGACTTGCGGAATGTGATCGTCTCGTTCGACACGACCGCGTACCAGCCGCGCTGCTTCATGGCGTCGAACAGTCCGGTGCGGATCAGCAGATCCCACCGGCCGAGGTCGAACAGCGACAGGTAGCGGCCGTTGTTCATGTGCCGCAGGATGTCGATGTCGCTGGGCATCGTGGTCAGCCGGATGCGGCCGACTTCAGTCGGGGCGAGGGGCGCTTCCCGACGGGAGCGCAGCCGCGCGCGGAGGATGACGAGCAGGGTGCGCCAGATCACGTTCACGAGGCACGATCGTAGCCAGGCGCGCACGAACCTCGAATACCGTTGTGGGAACCCCACAGCACGCCCGGGGTGCTGAGAGGGGGGTTCCCCTCGATTTCCGCTTGGCGAGAGCCGCGCGTAGAGTCGCGACATGAGCGCCGAAGCCCAGTCCGAGATCATCGTTCGTCCGGTCCGCGATGTCGACGCGGAGGCTCTGGGTCGCGTGCACGCGCAGTGCTGGCACGAGACCTACGACCACCTGATCAGCAAGGCCGCCCTGGCCAAGATCTCCCCCCGCCGCATGGCAGAGCTCTGGACGCACTGGGCCGCTCAGGGCCCGGACTTCAAGATGAGCGCCGCCCTCGTCGACGGTGAGATCGTCGGCTTCGTCGGCTCGGGACCTGCCCGCGACAAGGACGCCCCCGCCTTCCGCGAGCTGTACTTCATCTATCTGCTCGACGCGTTCCACGGCACCGGGATCGGCCAGCGCCTGTTCGACGCCGCGGTCGAGAAGGACGAGCCGCTGTACCTGTGGGTCGCCGAGGACAACCCGCGTGCGCACCGGTTCTACACGCGCAACGGGTTCCATCTCGACGGCGCCAAGCACACCGAGCCGTTCCTGGGCGAGACGCTCACCGAGGTCCGCTTCGTCCGCTGA
>JAPSIX010000164.1 GCA_031178475.1 Microbacterium sp.
TCCGCCGATCAGGCCCAGCCACGCATACCCGAGCCAGGCAGTGCCGTCGATCCCGGCGGGGATGCCGTCGATCAGCAGCGCCGGGAGCAGCAGCACGAGCCCGGCGGCGGTGAGCTGCCACCCGGCCGCCCCGATCGCGGAGACGCCTTCGGGGCGGCCCCACTTCTTGGTGAGCACGACGCCGGTGCCCATCGAGGCGGCCCCGCCGAGACCGGCGAGGATGCCGATGGGCGACATGGCCGCGTCAGGGCCGAGCACCACGAGCGCGATGCCGATCATGCCCAGGATGCCCCAGCTGATCCGCCATCCGGACAGCTTCTCGTGCAGGATCGCCACGGCGAGCAACGCGATCACGATCGGCTGGGCCGCCCCGAGAGTGGCGGCGACCCCTCCGGGCAAGGTCTGCGCGGCGACGAACAGCAGCGGGAAGAACGCGCCCATGTTCAGAGTGCCGAGCACGAGGCTCTTCCACCACCACGAGCCGCGCGGCAACTGCCGAGCGATGACCAGAGCGATCAGTCCCGCAGGCAGCGAGCGCATCATGGCCGCGAACAGCGGGTGATCCTCGGGCAGCATGTGCGTGGTGACGATGTAGGTCGTGCCCCACACGGCCGGGGCGATCGCGGTCAGCGCCGTCCACCCCAGGCGCGTGGGCGTCATGGTCTGGGGTGGGGGAGTCGGTGTCGTTGTCGTGCTCACCCATCCATCGTGAATCGCTGCGACCCATGAGTCCAACGCATTGTTGTCATGTCAGAAATGACTTGAGATCATGGGTCAATGGAGCTTCAACAGATGCGGTATGCGATCGCGGTCGCCGAGGAGCTCAGCTTCACCCGCGCAGCCGAGCGCTGCCATGTCGTGCAGTCGGCGCTCAGCCACCAGATCAAAGCGCTGGAGCACGAGCTCGGGGCAACCCTGTTCGCCCGCACGAGCCGCCGCGTCGAGGTCACCGCCGCCGGCGAGGCGTTTCTCACTCAGGCTCGGGCGAGCCTCGACGCAGCCGAACGCGCGGTCGCCGACGTCGCCGCATCCGCCGGACGGATTAGCGGCACCCTGACAGTCGGCGTGATCCCCACGGTGACCGCAATCGATATCCCCGCCTCTCTCGGCGCGTTCCACCACGCGCACCCGGCGGTGCGGATCAAGCTGCGCGGCGGTGGGAGCGATGAGTTCATCACGGCCATCGCAACCGGGAGCATGGACATCGCCGTCCTCGGACTGCCTGACACGATGCCACCAAAGGGTGTCGCGTCGAGAATCCTGGCCCGTGAACGGCTCGTCGTCGCAGTGTCTGCGGAGCATCCGCTCGCTGGACGGCGCAGGCTGCGGCTCGAAGACCTCGCCGACGAAACCTTCGTGGACTTCCCCGAAGGCACCCCCGGACGGGTTCCCTCCGATCTGGCGTTCCAGGCCGCCGGCATCCGACGCGAAGTCGCCTTCGAGGCCATGAGCACCGACCTCATCCTCGGCCTCGTCAGGCACAACCTCGTGGTCGCACTACTCGCGCCCGCCGTGGTACCCGACGACGTCCGAGCCATCCCCGTGATCGGAGGCCCCACACGCGTCGAGTACTTGGCATGGAGCAGCTTCAACCCCTCACCTGCCGCGCAGGCATTCCTCGACAGCCTGCCTTAGCATCCGGGCCCCATCGGTGCTACACCGCGGGCTACATTCACCTCCCGAAAGTCGCGCTCGGCCGATCTGTGAGCGAGATCATCGATGACGAGCGCGAGGATCGTTGATGACGGCCATGGCATCCTTGCCTGTGCCGGTGGTCTACCTCGATACCTCTGCGGCAGTGAAGCTGATCAGTGACGAGCAGGAGTCGGGCGCATTGCGCCGTTTTCTGGGATGTCCGGCTCGCCGAGGCTGCCCGCGCACACGGGCTGCAGGTCGTCGCGCCCGAGTAAGCCATCCCGCGGGCGTTGCCGCAGGCATGTACCGCGGCGCTCCAGAGCGCAACCCCCTCGGCATGCCCCACCGCACGTGTTGGAGTAGCGGTATGACGTCCCCCATCATGCTCCGCTCACTGCAGACGATCGTGCCCGAGACGCCGCTGCACCAGGACCAGGTCCGCGACGTGTTCGCCCAGCAGCCGGGTCTGGGACGGCTGGCAAAGCGGCTGGTGGCCACAGCGTTCGACGGTTCGGGGGTACGCACCCGGCACACCGTCCTGCGCGAACTCGACCTTGACGCCGAGCCCGACAGCACGCACTTCTACGACCGCGAGAGTGGCGAGCTGCGCGAACCCGGCACCCGGCTGCGCAACGACCTGTACTCCGTGGAGGCCGAGCGGCTGTTCGTCGCGGCGGCGCGGCAGGCGCTCGACTCCGACCCGGAGTTCGGTGCCGACGACATCACCCACGTGGTCACCGTCTCGTGCACCGGCTTCCACGCACCAGGCCCCGACTACGCGATCGTCCGCGGGCTGGGTCTGTCCGACGCCGTGCAGCGTTATCACCTGGGATTCATGGGGTGCTACGCCTCGATGCCCGCCCTGCGCTGTGCTGCGCAGTTCTGCGCGGCCGATCCGGACGCCGTGGTGCTGGTCGTGAGCGTCGAGCTGTGCACGCTGCACCTGCGCTCCTCCGAAGAGCCGGACGCGATCATCGCCTCATCGCTCTTCTCCGACGGCGCCGCGGCCGGCATCGTCACCGCGCGACCGGCATCCGGCCGCGGCTTCGCCCTCGACCGGTTCCACACCGCCATCGCGCCGAAGGGCGAGAAGGACATGGCCTGGACCATCGGCGACAGCGGGTTCGAGATGGTGCTGTCCACGGCGGTGCCCCAGATCATCGGTGACAGCATCCAAGAGGCGCTGCGCCCGCTCTACGCACCTGAGGCGGCGCTCGGTGAGGCCTTCGACTCCGGCCGCATCGGCGATGCGGTGCAGCACTGGGCGATCCATCCGGGTGGGCGCAGCATCCTCGACCACGTCCAGAGCGGGTTGCAGCTGGACGACGCGCAGCTGGAGCCTGCCCGCGACATCCTGCGCGACTACGGCAACATGTCCAGCGCGACCGTGCTGTTCGTGCTGCGCCGACTCTTGGAAGACGACGACGTGCGCGAGGGCGATCGCGTCTCGGCGATGGCGTTCGGGCCAGGCCTCACCGCCGAGAGCGCGCTGTTCACCGTGGCGGCCCCGCACGGCGATGCGTGACCTGTCGGTGCGCGCCGAGTCCGCGCGCGAGCTGATGGATCACCCGGCCGCCGACCTGCACAAACTGCAGCGCACCTACGATCGGTTCGGACTCGTCAACGCCGTCGTGTCGAGATGGGGCCGCTCGTACAGCGAGGACATCCGCCCGCGCGCCGAGCGCGGCCCGATCCGGATCCTCGACGTCGGCGCCGGCGGGGCCGACATCTCCCGCGGCATCGTCCGGCGGCTGCGCCGCGACGGGCTCTCTGCCGAGGTGACGGCGGTCGACCTCGACCCGAGGGCGATTGCGTGGGCGAAGTCGAGGGATGCCGGCTGCGGCATCCGCTACCGGTGCGCGGCGGCGGGCGACCTCGCCGATGCGGGGGAACGCTTCGACGTCGTGCTCTCCAACCACGTCATCCACCACCTGACTGCCGATGAGCTCGCGGAGCTGCTCGCCGATTCGCAGCGGCTGGTCCGACCGGGCGGGGTGGTCTGCCACCACGACATCGCACGCAGCCGCACGGCCTACCTCCTGTTCGCCGTCACGACGGCGCCGCTCGCGCCCACCCTGTTCGCCGGGTCCTTCATCCGGCCAGACGGGCTCACCAGCATCCGCCGCTCGTACACGCCCGACGAACTCGCCCGGGCTGTGCCGTCCGGCTGGCAGGTGCGCAGCGGCATCCCGGCGAGGCTGACCCTGAGATGGGAGGCGCCGGATGCCGGATCATGACGTCATCGTCACCGGCGGCGGGCCCGTCGGAACGCTGCTCGCCTGCCTGCTCGCGCAGCGCGGGTTCGACGTGCTGCTCTGCGAACGACGACGCGGTCCGGATCTGCGCAGCAGGGCGATCGGCATCCACCCGCCAGGGCTCGCCGCCCTCGATGCGGCCGGGGTGGGAGAGGCGGTCCGTGAGGAGGCGGTGATGCTCGACGGCGGAGAGGTGCTCTCCCGCGGACGGGTGCTCGCGCGAGTGCCGTTCCGTGGATCACGCGCCGTGCTCACGCTGCCCCAGCACCGCACGCAGGCGCTGCTCGCCACGCGGCTGGCGGCCGCCGGGGCATCGGTGCGCCGGGGTGCGGCGGTGACCGGCTTCACCGACGAGGGTCGACATGCGGTGGTGAGGATCGCGGACGGCGACGCGGAGCGTGACGCGACGGCTTCACTGCTCGTCGCCGCCGACGGCGTACGCAGCGCACTGCGGTCGGCCGGGGGGATCCCGTGGCGGAGCCTGCCAGGTCGCGCGCGCTAC
>JAPSIX010000165.1:0-2205 GCA_031178475.1 Microbacterium sp.
GCGGCATCCGGGCAGACGATCGTGCCGTTCTGCAAGTACATCGGCAAGTACCTCAAGACGCACGACGTGCCAGGCGCCGACGTGCGCTGGCCCGAGGAATGATGGGCCGCGCTCCCGCTCCCGCTCCCGCTCCCGCTCCCGCTCCCGCTCCCGCTCCCGCTCCCGCTCCCGCTCCCGTGGGAGCCTAAGTCCGGTCCCACCGGCTGCCCACCGTCGTTCGGCTCCCACGGGCGGGGCGTACCGTCGTTCGGCTCCCACACGCAGGAAGGCCGGGCGCCCGCGAGGAGCACCCGGCCTTCCGCTGTGTCGTTACGGCGCGTCGACCGTGACGATCGTGCGCACGTCGGAGTCGCCGTACTGCACGACTCCGAGGTACTTCTGGCCGGCGGCGAGACCCGACCAGTTGAGCTGGTAATCCACAACGTCGCCGCGCGAGACGCTCAGCGGGTTGGGCGTCGCGGTGAACGCACCCTCTCCGCCACCGGTCGGCACGTTGGCGTACGTCATGTCCCAGGTCATCGGGCCCGTCGTCGCGTACATGTTCGCGACGACGACATAGGTGCCGGCCGTCGGCTTGGTGATCGTGACCCGCTCGTCGGCCGAAGCCGTCGCCGACTGCCAACGCTGGTAGTAGCGCAGGTCGTCAGGCGACACGACCCGATAGACGGTCAGGTCGAGATCGCTGCCGGTGTCGTCGGACGAGTCGAGGTCGAAGCGCGACAGCTCGGTGCCCTCGGGCACGTTCACGATCCACATCACGTCCTTGTTCTCGTCGCCGGAGTTCTCGTTGCCCGAGTGCCCTTCGACGGGGTTCGCTTCGTCTACCAGCAGCTCGAACGGAGTGAGACCGCTGAGGTTCAGCGCCAGCTCGCCGTCGACTCCCGACGTGATCTGCACGTCGGCGGAGCCGTCGGTGCCGGTACCGGCAACCTCGGCGGGAGCGTCGGCCGTCACCGGGAACACAGCCAGCGGTGAGCGCACGTCGCCGGCCTCGCCCTTCCAGGTGAGCGAACCGGTGGCCCACTGCTCGACAGCGGCGGTGGCGTTGTCGAACGTGACGGTGAACGTCTTCGACTCCCCGGCCTTCGAGAAGCTGAGCGTGGACGGCTCTACCGTGACGTTCACGCCGGGCAGCGACACCTCGGCCGTGTAGGTGCCTGCAGCGGTCGAGGTGACCGTGCGGGTGACCTTCTGTGCGCTGGCGAGCGTGCCGATCGAGATCGATGCGCCGTTCAGATCGCTGCCGTCGATCGGCTCGATCCCGTCGAACTCCGCCAGCCCCTTGCCCTCGATGAACGCGGCCCAGTCCTCCGCGCCGCTGAGGTACAGCAGACCCGGCTCGAAGTACCGCGTCGGGTCGACCTGACCGGCGCCCTGTGCGAACGGGTCGGTGTTGGCCGTACCGTCGGCATTGACCGTGTCGTAGGCGGTCGTCATCAGGGCGGACTTGACCTCGGCCGGCGTCGCGTTCGGTCGTTCACCGAGGTAGAGCGCTCCGAGACCCGCGACGTGCGGGGAGGCCATCGACGTGCCGGACAGGATGCCGAACGTCGGGTCGGCATCCGGCGCGTTGTTCGTCGCGGCGAGGATCGCCACGCCGGGAGCCGCGACATCCGGCTTGATGATGTCAGAGCCGTCGGCGTTCATGGGTCCGCGACTTGAGAAGCCCGCGATCTGCGGCACGGGCGTGGTCTCGCCCGTGGTGTTCTCACCGATCAGGGTGACCGGACGGTCGGCATCACCGCGCACGTAGGCCAGCACCGCTTCGCGGTGAGCAGCCGCGAGGTGCACGGAGGGCACAGCGTGGAAGTCGTTGTCGAGCGAATCGGCACCGCCGGGGACGTTCACGAGGATCATCCCGATGCCGCCGGCATCCTTCACGACCTGCGACTTCTCGGCGCGCGCGTTCTCGCCGCGGTCGCACACGACGATGTGGCCGGCGACCTTCGCCGCGTCGAGCGTGCCGGGGAGGCAGAGCGCCGCCTTCTCGCCGGCTGCTGCGTCGCCGGCGTAGATCGACGGGCCGGTGACCTCCTCGCCGAACGGCACGCTGACCGATGCACCGGCTTCCTCGAAGCCGTCGAAGCGGACCGTGCCCTCCCACGTGGGGATGGTGGATGCCGCGACCGTGGTGTACCACGGCGAGGCGTGGTCGGCGGTCGTGTAATCCGGTCCGGCGTTACCGGCGCTGACGGCGACGAAGAC
>JAPSIX010000165.1:2305-4387 GCA_031178475.1 Microbacterium sp.
GACTTGTGGTGCTTCTGCTTCTTGAGCTTCTCACCCGCGAACGACGGATGCTCGGGAGCGATGCCCGTGTCGATCACACCGACGACGACGCCGTCGCCGGCGCTGTCGACGCCGCCGATCTGCTCCCACACGCCGCCGCTGCCGTCGGCGTCGGAGCCGAGACCGAGGAAGTCGGTGGACGACTGCGCCTGCGGATGCCGGACACTGTCGGCGAAGACGCCGAGCACGTCCTTCGAGGAGCGGAGCTCGTCGACCTGTTCACCGGTCAGGTCGGCGCTGAACCCGTTCAGGACGACCTGGTACTCGGCATCCGGAGTGACCCCGGCCTGCCGGGCGAGCTTGCGCTGCTCGTTGCGCAGGTGCGCGATGTACTTCTGCGAGTCGGGCGAGGTCGGGTCGAGCTGGCTGCCCTTCTTGGGCTTGGTCGCCTTCAGGCCCTTGGTGTCGCCGTCGTAGGTGGCGAGCGGATCGCCCTTGAGTACCACGATGTAGTGGCCGGGCGTGCCCTCCACGGGCACCGGATGCGTCACCCCCTCTGTGGCGAAGCCTGCGGTGGCTGTGGATCCGATGAACAGAGCGGCCAGGGATAGGGCCGCTGTCACTCTGAGGGGTGTTCGTCTCATGAAGTGCTCCCGATGTCGGCGGTGCGGCGGCTTTGCCCCACCGCCGATCAACCTAGCCGCAGGCGACGACATCCCGCCAGCGCGCCACGCGCAGAGACGTTTCGTGCGACCCCCTGTGGGCCTCGTGTCCGGGGGCGCCGGTAGCCTGATGCGGTGAGCACCCCGACCGTCCTCAGCACGCGCACGCTGCTCGTCTGCGCGGCGGTGGGTGTCGCCACCGGCATCCTCGGCGGCTTCGCCGGTCTGCTCACGGTCGCGGTGATCGCGGGGCCGCTCGCGTTCCTGTACGGACTCGTGCTCGGCGTGCACGTGCTGCCGGGCATCATCGCCCAGCAGGTGCTGCGCCTGCCGCTGGTCGCGCTCGTCACGCACGTGGTCGCCGCCCTCATCTCCAGCGCGTTCAACCCGATGTGGAGCACGCGCTTCATCGGCACGGCCCTGCTGTTCGGGGCGATCCAGGAGGGTGTCGCGGCCCTCACCCGCTACCGCGCCTGGGGCCGCTGGCGCTTCTTCGTCTCCGCGGCCGTCATCGGCGTGTTCATCGCCGTCATCGTCTGGTTCGCCGTCGACCTCGGCCGGTTCCCGTTCTGGGCACAGGTGGCGTACCTCATCGTCTCCCTGCTCGGGCCGATCGCCTGGACGGCCGCCGGAGTGGCGATGGGCGGTGCCCTGCGACGGGCCGGAGTCGGCCCGCGCTGAGCGCGGCGGAGACGGAGCGCATCAGGCGGCGTGGGGCCGAGGTCAGGCTCGGCTAAATTGAACGTGCCGGCCTGTCGTCGGCAGCCATCGATCCGGATTCGACCGTGCCCTCCTCGCCACCTCTGCTCCGCGTCCGCGACCTCAGTGTCACCCACGCCGGCGCCGAGCGACCCTCTCCGCGTGATGTGTCGTTCGATGTGCACGCCGGGGAGGTCGTGCTGCTGCTCGGCCCCAGCGGGTCGGGCAAGTCGACCCTGACGTTGGCTCTGAACGGTCTCGTTCCCCAGGCGGTGCCCGCCGAGTTGTGCGGCACGGTCGAGGTGGGCGGCCGCGACACGCGGTCGACTCCGGTGGCACAGCTGAGCACCGACATCGCCATGGTCTTTCAGGACCCGGATGCTCAGCTGGTCACCGGAACCGTGCTCGACGAGGTGGCCTTCGCCCTGGAGAACCTGTTGCTGCCGTTGCCCGAGGTGCTGCGCCGCTCGGAGGACGCACTCCGCCGGGTCGGACTCTGGGAGCGCCGCTCGTGGAACCCCGACCGCCTCTCCGGCGGCGGGCGGCAGCGGCTCGCGATCGCGTGCGCGCTCGCCATGCAGCCGCGCGTGATCGTGCTGGACGAGCCCACCGCTAACCTCGATCCGCTCGGCATCGACTCGGTCTATGCCGCTCTGGCGGATCTCGTGACGGATGCCGGACGCGCGATCGTGCTCGTCGAGCACAACCTCGACGCCGCGATGCGCTTCGCGACACGCGTGAT
>JAPSIX010000166.1 GCA_031178475.1 Microbacterium sp.
TGGAACTTGTAGTGGATCTTGTGCTCGAGGCTGGCCCAGAAGTCCATCGCGATGGTGCGGAACTGCACCTCGACGGGAACCGGCACCGGCCCGGTCGACAGGAACACCGGCACCTCGACGATGGCATGCAGGCTGCGGTACCCGTTCGGCTTGGGGTCGGCGATGTAGTCCTTCACGAGCTTCACGGTCACGTCGTCCTGCTGAGTGAACAGCTCGAAGAGCCGGTACACGTCGGTGACGAAACTGCAGGTGATCCGCACCCCGGCGATGTCGGTGATCTCCCGGCGGATGCTGTCGAAATCCGGCTCGATGCCCTTGCGCGCGACCTTCTCGACGATGCTGTCGGGCGTCTTCAGCCGGCTCTTCACGTGCTCGATCGGGTTGTACGCGTGGTTGTGGGTGAACTCGTCACGCAGGATCGAGATCTTCGTCTCGACCTCGCGCATCCCGAACTCGTACTCGCGCAGGAACCGCTGGAACTCGTCACGCAGCTTCCTGGCCTCGGCGATCGCGGCGTCACCGATGGGGACCGTGGTCATGCTCTCGACGTTACGCATCAGGCTTCGGAATCGCCTGGGCGTTTCGCGGCGGCCCGTTCACGGATGCGTTGCAGTTTCCAGCATCCGCGCCGTCGATAAGCCCAGCGGATGCCAGAAAGTGCCGCCCACGAGTGACAACCCCGGCGCGTTACGCGTCGCGCGACCGCCAGAGCAGCCACACGAAGTACGGCGCGCCCAGCAACGCGACGACCAGTCCGGCGGGCAGCTGGGCGGGAGCGAGCACGGTTCTGCCGACGGCATCCGCCACCCCGACGAGCACTGCCCCGAGCACCACCGCGACCGGGATCACCCGCCCGTGCCGGGCGCCGACCAGCGCCCGCGCGGCGTGCGGGGCGACCAGCCCCACGAATCCGACGACCCCGACCGCGGCCACACTGAGAGCGGCCAGCACCGCCGCACTCACGAGCAGCGCGAGCCGGGTGCGCTCGAGGCGGATGCCGGCCAGGCGAGGCGTGTCCTCGTCCATCGCCACGATGTCGAGCTCGCGGCGCTGCGCGAACACGAACGGCAGCGCGACGGCGAGCACGATGGCCAACGGCACGACCTGCTCCCAGATGCGGCCGTAGGTGGTACCCGACAGCCACGTGTAGATCTTCGGAGTGTCCCACGGGTTCGATCGCAGCAGCACGAAGGTGGTCAGCGCGACGGTGCCGTACCAGACGCCGATGCCGATCAGGATGAACCGGTCAGCACTGAGCCCGCCGCGCCAGGCGAGCAGGTACACGAGCCCGAAGGCGAGCAGCGCCCCGGTGACCGCGGCCACCAGCATCCCGAACGTCGAGGCCGCCGCGCTCGTCACGACCAGCACGGCGCCCAACCCGGCGCCGCCGGTGATGCCGAGCAGTCCCGGTTCGGCCAGCGGGTTGCGGCTCACCGCCTGCGTGACGGTGCCGGCCAGGGCGAGCGCGGCACCGGCCACGACGGCGGCGATCACCCTCGGCGCGCGCTCGTCGAGGGCGAAGGAGACCAGCGGCGGGGCCTGGTTCCGCAGCCACAGCACGATGTCCCCCGTGAGCAGCCAGGTGCTGCCGGCGAGCAGGCCTCCGATCACCACGGCACTGAGCACCGCGATCCCCGCGACGAGCACCACGACGAAGCGACGTGAGCTGCGCACGCCGAACCGGATCATCGGCGGGCGCCTCGTCGGTCCGGCATCCCTCAGCCGCCGCGCCATCAGCACCAGCACGACGGCCCCGAGCAGGGTGGTGGCGACACCGGTGGGAACCGCGATGGCGCCCTCCGCACCGATCAGTGCGCGCAACAGAGCGTCGGCGAGCACGACGACGATCGCTCCGATGAGCCCGGCCGTGGGTACGAGCAGCACGTGCTTGCCGAGCGCAGGAACCAGCCGGGACAGCAGTCGGGCGAGCACCGGAGCGCACAGACCGACGAACCCGATCGGACCGGCGAGCGTGACCGCGCTCGCGGTCAGCAGCACCGACAGCAGGATGCCGGCAACCCGGGTCGACCGGATCGGAACGCCCAGCGACGACGCCGTGTCATCCCCGAGGGCGAGCACGTCCAGGCGTCTGGTCAGCGCGAGGGCGAGGGCGATCACCACGAGGATCACGGGCGCGGCGCGCAGAAAGCTCTCGATGCCGAGCTGGGAGAGGCTGCCGCTCCCCCACGCGAACAGCCCCTTCGTCTCCTCGTCGAACAGCACGAGCAGCGCCGACGTTCCCGCCTGCAGCGCGAGCGCGAGCGCCGAGCCGGCGAGCACCAGGCGGGTGGTGGAGGATGCCGAGCCGCCGGCCAGACCGAGCACGATCCCGGCGGCGAACAGCCCACCGGCGAACGCGACGACGCCGGAGGCCCAGAACGGCACGCTGATGCCGAACGCCGTCACGGCGGTCACCGCGAAGTAGGCGCCGGCGGTGACGCCGAGGGTGTCGGGCGAGGCGAGCGGGTTGCGCGACAGCGACTGCATCAGCAGACCGGCGACGCCGAGCGCGATGCCGACCGCCACCCCGGCGGCCAGCCGCGGCAGCCGCGAGCCGAGCAGGATCTCGGAATCGGCGAACACCTGCCCGCTGGTCCCCTGCGTGAGGTGCCAGAGAGCGGATGCCACCAGCACCGCGACCAGTGCGAGCAGCACCCCCGCCGCACCGAGCCGGCCGGAGCGTTCCAGTTCGGGGGTCGACACGTGCACGCCCGGCGCCCCGGCCCTCGTCACTTCGTGATCACGTCGACGTACGCGTCGATGATCTGCTCGGCCGAGCGGGGTCCGCCGAACGTCCAGATGCCCGCCGGGAACGCCTCGATCCGGTCTTCCTTCACAGCCGGGATCGACGCCCATGCCGGGTTCTTCTCGGCGGCGTCGATGAAGCTCTCCGACTCGGGGTCGGTGGTGCCGCTGTGCAGCAGCATGGCGTCGCCGACGGTGGTCATACCCTCGATGTCGGTCTGGCCGAGGCCGTAGGCAGGGTCGACCTCGCCGGTCCACGCGTTCGTGAGGCCGAGCTCCTCGCCCAGCTCGCCCACGAGCGATCCCTGACCGAAGGGGCGCAGCGACACGTTGCCGCCGTCGACCCACCCGTCGAAGAACACGAACTCGGTGACCTCGAGATCAGCATCCGTCACCTGCTCCTTGGCGTCGGCGAGGTGCTGCTCGAACTCGTCCTTGACGACCTCGGCGCGCTCCTCGCGTCCGGTGGCCTGCGCGATGAGGTCGAACGTGTCCAGCATCTGCTGGATCGGGTCCTCCGCATTCGCGCCGAGCGTGGCGAGCACCGGCACGCCGTACTTCTCCAGCTGGCCGATGATCGCGTCGTCACGGGTGTACGCCTCGACGATCACGAGGTCGGGCTCGGTGGCGAACAGGGCGTCGAGGTTCGGCTCCTGGCGGGTGCCGACGTCGGTCACGTCCTCGGGCAGCTCCTCGGCGGAGTCCCAGGTGCGGTAGCCGTCGGTGTCGGCGACGGCGACCGGGGTCAGGCACAGCGTGAGCACGTCTTCGACCTGCTGCCACTCGAGTACGGCGACCTTCGTAGCGGGCTCGTCGAGCTCGACAGTGCGACCGAACGCGTCGGTGAGTTCGACCGGGCCGGTCGAGGTCTTCGTGGCGTCGTCGGTGCAGCCGGCGCCGGTGGCGCTCTTCTCACTGCCGCCACTCGCGGGGGCGGCAGCGGTCTGCGTCGTGCCGCACGCGGTGAGGGCGAGGGTGAGCGCGCCGAGGGCGGCGAGCGCGGCGAAGGGCTTGTTCATGATGGCTCCAGGAGGGGTCGGGTATCGCCGGGGTGGCGTGGAGAGAGCGGGTCGGGAGAGTCAGGCGGGAACGGCGTGCAGCAGGGGCCGCACGCGCTCGTGGTGGCGGCCGCGCGGTGTGACGCGCACGCGGCCGGTCGCGGCGTCGACGTCGGTGTCGATCGGCAGGCCGTACACCTCTGTCAGGTTCTCCGCGGTGAGCACGGATGCCGGGGAGCCGGC
This sequence comes from Microbacterium sp., assembly GCA_031178475.1. GTDB lineage: Bacteria > Actinomycetota > Actinomycetes > Actinomycetales > Microbacteriaceae > Microbacterium. The sequence goes on from JAPSIX010000166.1 coordinate 3,987, forward strand.
CGCGTGCACGCGGCCGGAGCGCATGAGCACCACCTCGTCGGCGACGGACGCCGCGTGGCTGAGATCGTGCAGCACGACGCCGACGGCGGTGCCGCGATCGGCGAGGTCGCAGATCAGATCGAGGGTCTCGACCTGGTATCTCAGGTCGAGGTGGTTGGTCGGCTCGTCGAGCAGCAGGATGCCGGTGGCCTGCGCCAGCGCGGTGGCGAGCCAGACCCGCTGCAGCTCACCACCGGAGAGCTCGTCGACCGCGCGGTGGGCCATGCTTGCCAATCCGGTGAGGGCGAGGGCGTCTTCGATGGCTGCGCGATCGGCATCCGTCATGCCGGAGAACCGACCGCGGTGCGGGTGGCGGCCGTAGGCGACGACGTCGCGCACCTCGAGACCGGATGGGTGC
>JAPSIX010000167.1 GCA_031178475.1 Microbacterium sp.
CGGTGCGACCCGAGTGCCGACCCGGTCGCCTCCGCCGGCCCCGAGCGGATGCCGGAGGGGCAGAATCGATGCATGAGCGCTGAAGCCGTCGTCGTCGATGTCGTCCGCACCCCGGTGGGCAGAGGGAAACCGGGGGGCTCGCTGTCGGGAGTGCATCCCGTTGACCTCGCCGCCGGCGTCCTCCAGGCGATCCTGCAACGTAACGGGCTGGAGTCCAGCCAGATCGACGATGTCGTCCTCGGCTGCGTGAGCCAGGTCGGCGAGCAGGCGATGAACATCGCGCGGCAGGCGGTGCTGGCTGCGGGGTTCGACGAGCAGGTGCCGGCGACCACGGTCGACCGGCAGTGCGGCTCGAGCCAGCAGGCCGTGCACTTCGCGGCCCAGGGTATCGCCGCCGGTGCCTACGACATCGTCATCGTCGGCGGCGTCGAGTCCATGAGCCGTGTGCCGCTCGGGTCGTCGGTTCCCGGGGACGGCACACCCCTGTCACCACGGCTTCGCGAGCGCTACCCGGCGGGCCTGGTCAACCAGGGAGTCAGCGCGGAGCTCATCGCGCATCGCTGGCGGCTCGACCGTGAGGCGCTCGACGAGTACGCGGCCGAGTCACACCGCCGTGCCGCGCAGGCGTGGGCCGACGGCTTCTTCGACCGCACCGTGCTGGCGGTGCACGAGGCGCCGGATGCCAGCACCGACGAGACCGTGAGGCCGGACACCAGCGTGGAGCGGCTCGCGCAGCTGCCTGCGTCGTTCCGGACGGACCCCCTCGCCGCCCGCTTCCCGGAGCTTGGCTGGCACATCACGCCGGGCAACTCCTCCCCTCTCACCGACGGCGCATCCGCAGCCCTGCTGATGAGCGCCGAGCGAGCGGCTCAGCTCGGGCTGCGTCCGCGGGCCCGGTTCGCGGCGTTCGATGTCGTCGGCGACGACCCGCTCCTCATGCTGACGGGCCCGATCGCGGCGACCCGCCGAGTGCTCGATCGCGCTGGGCTCGGCATCGCCGACCTGGACGCTTACGAGGTCAACGAGGCCTTCGCCTCTGTGCCATTGGCCTGGGCCGCCGACCTCGACGCGGACCCGAGCCGGTTGAATCCTCGTGGCGGCGCGATCGCGCTCGGGCACGCCCTCGGATCGTCCGGAACCCGGCTGCTCGGGTCCCTGCTCGACCACCTCGAAGCCATCGGGGGGCGATACGGGCTGCAGACGATGTGCGAGGGCGGCGGCATGGCCAACGCCCTCATCCTCGAGCGACTGTGAGGCACTGATCGATTCAGCGCAGCAGCGGCTCAGACGCTGAGCGACACGTCGAGCCGTGCTCGGACCGGCTTCGCATCGGGCTCGGCGAGCCGCTCGAGCAGCGTCTCCGCGGCCGTCCGGCCGAGTTCGTGCCCGTCGACATCGATAGCGGGCACGTCCGGCCGGCCGAGCGCCTGCACGATCGCCCTCTCGGAACTGATCAACGGGGGCGCGTCGCCGGCCGTGAGGTAGGCGAAGCGGATGCCCAGCCCCAACGTCGTCGCGTAGGGCACAACCGCGCTGGGTGCTGCGGCCCGCACCTGCTGCGCTGCCTCGATTCCGGCGGCGAAAGTCGACGCGCACGGACCGACCACGGTGAGATGCGCGCCGCCCTGCGCCGCGGCACCCGTGACGGCGGCAGCGCGCTGGCGATCCTGCCACGACCCGGCGGGCCCGCCGACGTACACGATGCGGCGGTGGCCGTCGCGGACCAGATGGTCGACGAGGCTGCCGAACGCCGTGGCCGTGTCGGCGACGATCGAGGTGACGCCTTCGATCTCGCGGTCGACGAGTACGGCCGGAGTCGTGCCGAGAGCGGTCTGGATCAGGTCGTCCGTACCGCGCGGGGCGACCACGATGAGTCCGTCGACTTGGCGTGTCAGTCGCGCGAAGGCGGACAGCTCGGACGCGCTCTCCAGCGGATGCACCACCACGGTCAGCTGATATCCGTCGGCATCCGCCCGGGCCTGGGCTCCCGCGATGATCGGACTGAAGTAGGTGTTGTCCAGCGTGGGCACGACGAGGGCGAGGATGCCGCTGCGCCCACCGGCGAGCAGCCGTGCGGCGCTGTTCGCGACGAAGCCGATCCGCTCTGCCGCCTCATGCACGCGTCGCGCGGTCTCAGGGGCGACGACCGCCGGGCGGGAGAATGCGCGGGATGCCGTCGCCTTCGAGACGCCGGCAAGTCTGGCCACATCCGCAATGGTCACCATGAGCCCCTCCTTCGCGTCACAGCCTAGTGCCACCCGTGTAACCGGTCGCATCCCCCACCGCCATCCAGACTTGCCTTGCCGTCATTGCAAAGACGTCTTCCGAAACAAGGCTGTTGCAATCGCAATGAAACCGGTTACTCTAATCCGGACGAACTAAGGAGAGGTATGCGGAAGAGATTCACGCCAGCACTGTTGCTGCTGCCCGGCATCGCCTTCCTGCTGGTCGGATTCCTCGTGCCTTCCGTGGCGATGCTGCTCGCGCCTCCTCGGACGCAGACGACCGACATCCTGGTCCGATTCGGCCAGATGCTCACCGACCCCTACGACCTCTCGATCATCGGCCGCACCCTCCTACTGGGTCTGATCGTCACCGTCGTGTGCGTCGTACTCGGGTTCCCGATCGCCTACCTGCTCGCGCGCTCGACGTCGCGCTGGTCGGGCGTGTTCCTCGCTCTGGCGATCTTCCCGCTGCTGCTCAGCAATGTCGTGCGCACCTTCGGCTGGCTCGTCGTCCTCGGCTCCAATGGCGCGGTCGGGCAGCTCCTGACCGGCCTGGGGTTGGTCGACACAGCTCCCCAGCTGCTCTACACACCGCTCGCGATCGTGCTCGGCCTCACGCAGCTCTTCCTCCCGCTCGCGATCATCACCTGCTATTCCGCGGTCTCCCAGGTCGACGCCGGCCTCGACGACGCGGCCCGCGGTCTCGGCGCATCGCGCACGCGCACCTTCTGGGACGTCGTCCTGCCCCTGTCGCTGCCGGGGATCGTCGTCGCCGCGACGCTCGTGTTCGCCGGATCGGCCACGGCCTACACCACTCCCTACCTGCTCGGCGGGTCGGCGAACCGGATGCTGTCGACGCAGCTCTTCAACTACTCCAGCATCACGATCGACTGGGCCGGGGCCTCGGCCACGGCGCTCATCATGACGGTGCTCGTGTTCGCCGTGTCTGCGGCATCCGCCGCCGTCGGCCGGAAGGGAGCGACCTCGTGAACGACCGCCGCCCCGTCGCCACGGCTCTCGCCGTCGCCGGCTACATCGTGATGATCGTGCCGATCCTGTTCATCGTCGCGGTCGCCTTCACCGAAGCGCGCACGCTGAAGTTCCCGCCGGAGGGGTTCACCCTGAAGTGGTTCGGCTCTGCGCTGAGCTACGAGCCGTTCATCGGGGCGCTGGTCACGAGCACGCAGATCGCGATCCTCGCCACCGTGCTCGCACTGCTCGTCGGCATCCCCGCCACACTGGCCATTCACCGCGGGAAGCTGCCAGGCAAGGGGTTCATCGAGGGTCTGTTCCTGTCGCCGCTCATCGTCCCGGAACTCGTCGTGGGACTCGCCCTGTTCCAGCAGCTGATCGTCACCTTCCGGGTCGACAACTGGCCCGTGCTTCTCATCGGCCACACCGCGCTGCTTCTGCCGTACGCCGTGCGCGTGACCGGTGCCGCCGTCGCCGGAGCGGATCCGTACATGGAGGAGGCGGCTCGCGGACTCGGAGCCTCGCCGTGGCACGCGTTCTGGACCGTGACGCTGCCCCTGTTGCGTCCTGGGATCTTCTCGGCCGCGCTGCTGAGCTTCATCACGTCGTTCAACAACGTGCCGCTCTCGCTGCTGCTGCAGAGCCGCACCACCACGACGCTGCCGGTCACGATGCTCGACTACGTCCAGCAGAGCTACGACCCGATGGTCGCAGCCGCGTCGACCCTCATCCTCGCCGCCACCATCGTCATCGCGGTCATCGCCGAGAAGACGGTCGGCTTCGCCAAGATCTTCGGAGGAATCAACCGATGAACGCCGCTGCGCAGTTCCGTTCCGTCACGCAGGTGTTCGGCGACTTCACCGCCGTCGACGACATCGATCTCGACATCCCGGCGGGTAAGCTCACCACGCTGCTGGGTCCCTCGGGCTGCGGCAAGACCACCACGCTGCGGATGCTGGCCGGCTACACCCGCCCGACCAGCGGGACCATCCTCATCGACGGCGTCGACGCCACGCGCACTCCACCCGAGAAGCGCGGGCTCGGCATGGTGTTCCAGTCGTACGCCCTGTTCCCGCATATGACCGTGTCCGACAACGTGGGCTACGGGCTCAAGCTGCGCGGCACCCCCCGCGCCGAGCGGCAGCGGCGCGTCGAGGAGAGCCTCGAACTCGT
>JAPSIX010000025.1 GCA_031178475.1 Microbacterium sp.
TCTACGAGAACGAGACCGCGCCGATCATCTCGGTGTACGAGGAGCGCGGCATCGTCGATCGCATCGACGGCGTCGGCTCGCTCGACGACATCACCGAGCGGATCACCTCGGCGCTGGCGGCACGCGGACTCGCCCAGCTGGCCTGACGTGTTCCGTCGCAGCATCTACAAGACCCCGGCGCAGCTGCGGTCGATGGTTGAGCCCGGGCTGATCACGGCACGGGCGCTGGATGCCGTTCGGGAACTCGTCCGCGCGGGTGTCACCACCGGCGAGCTGGATGCCGCCGCCGAGCGCGTCATCGTGGATCACGGCGCGGAGCCGAACTTCAAGCTCGTGCGCGGCTACCACCACGCCACCTGCATCTCGGTGAACGAGCAGGTCGTGCACGGCATTCCGGGCGACCGCGTGCTGCAGGCCGGTGACATCGTCTCGGTGGACTGCGGAGCCCAGTTCCAGGGCTGGAACGGCGACAGCGCTGTGACCTTCGTCGTGCCGGATCCGGGCCGACCCGAGGTGATCGCACGTCGCCAGGAGCTGTCGCGCGTGACCGAGGGCTCGATGTGGGCGGGGATCGCCGCGATGGCTTCCGCGACACACATCGGCGAGATCGGTGCGGCCATCGAGGGCTTCATCGAGGCGCAGGGCGTCTCGTCCGTCAGCGGCGAGACCTACGGCATCCTGCGGGAGTACGTCGGGCACGGCATCGGCCGCAAGATGCATGAGGCGCCGAGCGTGTTCAACTACCGCACCCCGGATGCCGGGGCCGAGATCCGGCCGGGTCTCGCGCTCGCCATCGAGCCGATGGTGACCGCCGGGGGAGAGGCGACGTTCGTCGAGGACGACGACTGGACGGTCTCCACCGTCGACGGCACCGACGGCTCGCACTGGGAGCACAGCGTCGCACGCCACGAGGGTGGCATCTGGGTGCTCACCGCGCCCGATGGGGGCGCAGCGGGCCTCGCCCCCTTCGGCGTCGTACCCGTGCCGATCGTCTGACGCGGGGGCGTTCGCGCTCGCGTGCGCGAGAAACCACATTCCGCGCGAGACCCCAGCCCGCGCGTGGTTTCTCGCGCGCCCCGTGGTTTCTCGCGCGGGCGCCGTGAGAGGGTGGCGAGCGTCGCGGGCTGGCGAGGATGCCGGAGCGGCACGCCCGCGCCGTGCAAGGCGCGGCAGAACGGGGTGACCCGCCACACGTCGGTGGATTCCCATCGAGCGAACGGATGCCCGTTGCGGCGCAGCCGGTCTTCGCGCCGTTTCTCCTCGCGCAGCCGGCGCGCGGCCTGCTCAGGGTCGTCAAGACCGTACTTGCCCCACCCGTCGGCCTCGTCCACCGCACGGCAGGACGGGAAGAGGAAGTCGACGCGATCTTGGGCTCCCTCGTAGTGGAACTCGCGCTGCAGTTCGGGCGACTCGAAACCGCTCCACTCGATGACGGCGCGGCTGACGCTCTCCACCGGTGACTCCGCGCGTCCGTCGGCCCGCGCCCAGACCCAGCTGAGCCGAGCGCGCCCACGCGAGTTGACCTGCGACGCCGATCGTTCGCGAAGGGCGCCGAGGGCGACCACGCCGCCGAAGCGCCGGGACGAGGAACGACCAGGATCGTCACCCGGGCCGCCCAGCACCCTGCTGTGGACCGACTATCCGGCATCCGCCTGATGTGGAGGACGAACGCCATGCCACGAAAAACCAGTTCCAGCGCGACAAACCGTCCCTCCGACGGTGTTTCGTGCGGAATGTGGTTTCGCACGCGGCGCCGGCTCACATGACAGGCATAGCGTCCGCACGGCAGAATGGACGGCGCGCTGTTCCTGCACAGAATGGATCCCCCATGGCACATGCCCAGAGCAAGCCGAACTGGTTCGCCATCGTCATCTCCGCCATCGTCGTCGTCGTGCTCGTCGTGCTCGGCGTCGTCGTGGTCTGGCTGAACAACCAGGCGACCTCTGCCGGCCCGGCGCCCGAGAGCGAAATCGTGAACTCCGAGACGGGCGCGATCTCGTTCGGTGAGGGCGAGGACACCGTGGCGACGTACATCGACTTCATGTGCCCCGCGTGCAATGCGTTCGAGCAGTCCTACGGCGAGCAGCTGCGCACCGCCGCTGAGGAGGACCGGATCACCCTCGAGATCCACCCGATCGCCATCCTCGACCACCTTTCGCAGGGCACCGACTACTCGTCGCGCGCCGCAGGTGCGATGTACTGCGTCGCGGAGGAAGCCCCCGAGACCGCGCTCGACTACATGCAGACACTCTTCGCCAACCAGCCGGCGGAGGGCTCCTCCGGTCTGACCGACGAACAGCTCGCGCAGCATGCGGGCGAGGTCGGAGCGGATGCCGCAGCAGACTGCATCACAGAGGGCACGTACAAGAAGTACGGCGTCGCGCAGGCGAAGGCACACGAGATCCGGGGCACTCCCACCGTCGACCTGAACGGCGAACGGCTCGACATGCAGAACCAGGCGGACTTCAAGAAGTTCGCGGACCTGCTCGGCTGACAGCCGAGTTGCCCGGGCGCACGATCGGGTCTAACATAGATCTTTGGTGCCGTGCGCCCTCAGTCGGCGTGTCTCCAGAAGACTGCACCACCCCACCCATCCACCGCAGATCGACCGATCTGCAGAAGCGTCAGCGAGGCTATGGCTAAGAAAGACGGTGTCATCGAGATCGAGGGCGTCGTGTCCGAGGCTCTGCCCAACGCGATGTTCCGCGTTGAGCTCAGCAACGGACACAAGGTCCTGGCAACGATCTCCGGAAAGATGCGGCAGAACTACATCCGCATCATCCCCGAGGACCGCGTGGTCGTGGAGCTCAGCCCCTACGACCTGACCCGCGGCCGCATCGTCTACCGCTACCGCTGATCGGTCGAGAAGTAACGGCGTAGATCCGGGTCCTTTGACAGGCTCAGGGACCCAGAGCTGCGCACGAAGACAGCGAACAGGAAAATCATGAAGGTCAACCCCAGCGTCAAGCCCATCTGCGACCACTGCCGCGTGATCCGTCGTCACGGTCGCGTCATGGTGATCTGCAAGTCGAACCCGCGCCACAAGCAGCGCCAGGGCTGATCGGGGAGCGGAGCAGGGCACTTCGCCTCGCTCCGCTCGCTCGACGACCGGGTACAACTCAATATCGAACCAACAGGCAGCATCGGAACCCGCATGAGCGGGGGAGACCTCGGGGCGGAGGCCCGAGAGCGGATGCTGCTCCATACCTCCACCAACACTCCAGGAGAACCGCATGGCACGTCTTGCCGGCGTCGACATCCCGCGCGACAAGCGCGTGGTGATCGCACTCACGTACATCTACGGCATCGGCCGCACCCGCTCCGTCGAAATCCTCACGGCGACCGAGATCGACGAGTCGATCCGCGTCAAGGACCTCACCGACGACCAGCTCATCGCACTGCGCGACCACATCGAGGGCAACTACAAGGTGGAGGGTGACCTCCGCCGCGAGGTCGCCGCAGACATCCGCCGCAAGGTCGAGATCGGCTCCTACGAGGGCCTCCGCCACCGTCGTGGCCTCCCGGTCCGCGGTCAGCGCACCAAGACCAACGCGCGCACCCGCAAGGGACCCAAGCGCACGGTCGCCGGCAAGAAGAAGGCCCGCTAAGCGGCCAGGGATTAGGAGAGAATCATCATGGCTGCACCCAAGGCCGCCGCGCGCAAGCCGCGCCGCAAGGAGAAGAAGAACATCGCGCTGGGCCAGGCCCACATCAAGTCGACGTTCAACAACACGATCGTGTCCATCACCGACCCGTCCGGCGCTGTGATCAGCTGGGCCTCGTCCGGTGGCGTGGGCTTCAAGGGCTCGCGCAAGTCGACCCCGTACGCCGCCGGCATGGCTGCGGAGTCCGCCGCCCGTCAGGCCGCCGAGCACGGCGTCAAGAAGGTCGATGTCTTCGTGAAGGGTCCCGGCTCGGGCCGCGAGACCGCCATCCGCTCGCTTCAGGCCGCAGGCCTCGAGGTCGGCTCGATCCAGGACGTGACGCCGCAGGCGCACAACGGCTGCCGTCCGCCGAAGCGCCGCCGCGTCTGATCGCGTGACTTGCCCGCTTGGGCCCTTCGACACGCTCAGGGACCCAAGCGGGCATCAGCGCCCGCAGATTTCCACAACTCAAGACCTCACCCCACCACATGTCATATAGCGGGCATGTGATCGAAAGGAACACATAGTGCTCATCGCACAGCGTCCCACTCTCACCGAGGAAAAGATCTCCGAGAACCGCAGCCGGTTCGTGATCGAGCCGCTCGAGCCCGGATTCGGGTACACGATCGGCAACGCGCTGCGGCGCAGCCTGCTGTCGTCGATCCCCGGCGCCGCGGTGACGACGATCCGCATCGACGGCGTGCTGCACGAGTTCAGCACGATCCCCGGCGTGAAGGAAGACGTCACCGAGATCATCCTCAACATCAAGCAGCTGGTCGTCTCCAGCGAGCGTGACGAGCCCATCACCGCGTACCTTCGCAAGACGGGTGCCGGCGAGGTCACAGCGGCCGACATCTCCGCTCCGGCGGGCGTCGAGGTGCACAACCCCGACCTGGTCATCGCCACGCTGAACGACACCGCTCGCTTCGAGCTGGAGCTCACCATCGAGCGTGGCCGTGGCTACGTCTCTGCCGCCCAGAACCGCAACGAGTACGCCGAGGCGGGGCAGATCCCCATCGACTCGATCTACTCGCCGGTGCTCAAGGTCAGCTACCGCGTCGACGCCACCCGTGCGGGTGAGCGCACCGACTTCGACAAGCTCGTCCTGGACGTCGAGACCAAGAACTCGATCAGCCCGCGCGACGCCGTCGCGTCGGCTGCGAAGACGCTCACCGAGCTGTTCGGACTCGCCCGCGAGCTGAACGTCGAGGCCGAGGGCATCGAGATCGGCCCCGCGCCGGTCGAGGCTGCGCTCTCGAGCGAACTCTCCATGCCGATCGAGGACCTCGATCTGTCGGTCCGCTCGTACAACTGCCTCAAGCGCGAGGGGATCAACACCGTCGCGGAGCTGGTCGCCCTCTCGGAGACGCAGCTGATGAACATCCGCAATTTCGGACAGAAGTCGGTCGACGAGGTGCGCGACAAGCTCGTCTCCCTCGGTCTGTCGCTGAAGGACTCGGTGCCCGGTTTCGACGGCGCCCACTTCTACGGCGGCACCGAAGACGAGTCCTTCTGAAATCCGACCTTTCTGACCAGGAGCTAGACGATTATGCCCAAGCCCACTAAGGGACCCCGCCTCGGAGGCGGCCCTGCACACGAGCGCCTTCTTCTCGCGAACCTCGCTGCGGCGCTGTTCACGCACAAGTCGATCAAGACGACCGAGACCAAGGCCAAGCGCCTGCGTCCGCTCGCCGAGCGACTCATCACGCTGGCCAAGCGTGGCGACCTCCACGCGCGTCGTCGTGCGCTGACGGTGCTGCGCACCAACAAGGACGCCGCGCACGTTCTCTTCAACGAGATCGCGCCGCTGGTCGCCGAGCGTGAGGGTGGCTACACCCGCATCACGAAGGTCGGCAACCGCAAGGGCGACAACGCCCCCATGGCCGTGATCGAGCTCGTTCTCGAGCCCGTCACGCCCAAGCGCAAGGCCGCGAAGTCGACGACCAAGACCGACGCACCGAAGTCGGGCAAGGCTGACGACGCCAAGGCTGAGGACGCGAAGGCTGACGACGCCAAGGTCGAGGACACCAAGGCAGAGGAGACCCCTGCCGAGGAGAACGCCACCGAGGAGACCTCTGCTGCCGACGCCGGCGCCGAGTCGCAGGCCGAGGGCGAGGCTGCTGAGGCCGCGGCCGAGGATGCCGTCGTGGAGAAGTCCGAGTAAGCACTCGCACCACAACGAAGCCCGCCACCCCCACAGGGGCGGCGGGCTTTGTTGTGCGGTGCGGAGGTGCTTCGTGATCTCGGCCTCTGCTCAACCGCTCTGTCCAGCGCGGCTAGGCTGTTCTGGTGGACGCGGATCAGGCAATCACCCGGGAACCGCGCGCGTATCTGACCTTCGTGTTCATCGGCCTCACCGCAGGCCTCCTCTCCGGGCTGTTCGGCGTCGGCGGCGGGACGGTCATCGTTCCGCTTCTCGTGCTCATGCTGCACTTCGACCAGCGCCGCGCGGCAGGAACATCACTCGCGGCGATCGTGCCGACGGCCAGCGTCGGCGTGATCTCGTACGCGATGTCCGGATCGGTCGCCTGGATCGCGGCGTTGATCCTCGCGGCCGGGGCCGTCATCGGGGCGCAGATCGGCACGCGCCTTCTGCCGCGCGTGTCGCAGGCAGCGCTGCGCTGGGGTTTCGTCGTGTTCCTGGTCATCGTGATCGCCAGTCTGTTCGTGGTGATTCCCTCCCGTGACGCCGAGTTCGTGCTCTCGTGGTGGAACGGTGCAGGCCTCGTCGGCGTCGGCGTCGTCACCGGCGTGATCGCCGGCCTCATCGGCGTCGGAGGCGGCGTGATCATCGTCCCCGTACTCATGCTCGTCTTCGGCACCAGCGACCTGGTCGCCAAGGGCACATCACTGTTGATGATGATCCCCACGGCTGTCTCCGGCACGGTCGGTAACCTCCGTCACCACAACGTCGATCTTCTCGCCGCCGGTATCATCGGCGTCTCGGCGTGCACCATGACCGCCCTCGGCGCCTGGCTCGCCACGATCATGGACCCGTTCCTCAGCAACGTCCTGTTCGCCGTCTATCTGGGAGTGATCGCGGTGCAGATGGCAATCAAGGCGCTCCGAAGCCGCGGGCGCTGAACCCGACTGTCCAGCGACCCCTCGCGTGCTCGGGACGTCGCTCCATGGCGCCCCCCGGACCTCGCTCCACGCGCCTGGCACCGAGAAGTTTCGCCGTCGGTGTAGACACCGTGTCGCGAAGCGGCTACGCTCAGTCATTACATGACGTCATATAACGTGTTATGACGTCTGATCCAGAAGATCAGAAGGGTTCCATCCGTGACTGTCACCGCCACCTTCGTCGACTCCGACACCATCGAGGGTCAGCTCGCATCGGCACGCGCCGCGATCGCCGACCACGCCACCGTGTCGCGCATCGTCCTGACCGCCTGCGGCGGATCGTTCGCCAACATGCAGCCGAACGAGTACTTCCTCGGCAGCCAGGCCAGGGAGATCGACGCTGTCGCCCTCAATGCTGCGGAGTTCACCTCACGCGGCTCGGCCCGGGTCGATGCCGAGACCGTGGTCATTCTCTGCTCGCACTCGGGCACCACCCCCGAGACCGTGGAGGCGGCCAAGTACGCGCGTGCGCGCGGTGCGCTCACCGTCGCCTTCACGTTCGACCCGGCCTCTCCCCTCGCCGAGGCATCCGAATACGTCATCGCCTATCAGCACGGCGACGGCAAGAGCGAGTCCTACGTGGGTCCTGCTCTCATCCTGCGTCTGGTCGCAGGGATCCTCGACGACCGGGAAGGCGCCTCCTTCGCCAAGGCGATCGACGACGCCGTCGCACAGCTGCCCTCTCTGGTGCCGACTGCGCGTGCCGCGCACGCTGAGGCGGCTGATCGGTGGGCCTTCGAGTCCCGTCGCGAGCCGCTCATCTATACGATGGCTGCGGGATCGAACTATGGCACCGCATACTCGTTCGCGATCTGCTTGCTGCAGGAGATGCAGTGGGTCCATTCGGCCGCCATCCACGCGGGGGAGTACTTCCACGGCCCCTTCGAGGTCACCGACATCGACGTTCCGTTCATCGCACTGCTCGGACTGGACGAGACCCGTCCGGTTGAGCAGCGCGCCGTCGACTTCCTGACCAAGTACTCTCAGCGCGCGCTGGTGATCGACGCGGCCGAATTCGCCCTGGAGGGCGTCGCTGGCGAGGTGCGCGGCATCGTCGCACACCTTCTCTTCAACGTCGTGCTGCGCACGTACGCGGACGCCCTCGCGGACCACCGCGGTCACCCGCTCTCGGTGCGTCGCTACATGTGGCGCATGGACTACTGAACACTCATCCCACGAAAGGAACGCAACGATGCGTACAACAGCCCGGATCGCGACGGCCGCCCTCGCCGTCACCGCACTGGCCCTCCCGCTCGCCGCCTGTGGGGCGGAATCGGGTGGCGCCGGCGCCTCCGAAGGCCAGGTGGAGCTCAACTTCTTCCACCGCTGGCCGAATGAGCCGAAGAACAGCTATTTCGCGGACCTTGTCGCCGAGTTCGAGAAGGCGAACGACGACATCAAGGTGAATGTGGAGAGCGTGCTCAACGACGCCTACAAGGACAAGGTGAAGGTGGTGGCGGGCTCTGCCAACGCGCCCGATGTCCTGTTCACCTGGAGCGGCTCCTTCGCCGAGGAACTCGTCAAGAGCGACGCTCTGCTGGATCTCGGGCCGTGGCTCGACGAGAACACCGAACTCCGTGACAGCTTCTACGAGAGCCAGCTCGGCCCGTTCCAGGTGGACGGCGCTCAGTACGCGCTGCCGATAGGGATGCATTCGAAGCTGTTCTTCTACAACAAGGACGTCTTCGATGAACTCGGTCTGGAAGCACCGTCGACGTGGGACGAGTTCGTCGATGTGCTCCAAGAGCTCGAGGACGCCGGACACACACCGATCGAGTACGGCGCGCAGGAGCAGTGGACCATCGCGCACTACGTCGGCACGCTGAACCAGCGCGTGGTCGATCCTGAGGTCTTCGCGGCCGATCAGGATCCGGCCAAGGGTGAGTTCACCGACCCCGGGTACGTCGAGGCACTCGAGCGCTTCCAGGAGCTCGCCGAGTACATGAACGACGACATGACGGCAGTCACGCACGAGATCGCGCGCAACGCGTGGATCGCGGGCGAGGCGCCCATCATGTACATGCAGAGCTCCGAGGTCGGATACTTCGGGGACGCGCAGTTCGAGTACGGCACGTTCAACTTCCCCGCCGTCGACGGCGGCAAGGGCGATCCGAACGAGCTCACCGGTGCGCCGGAGGGCTTCGCCATCTCGAAGACCACCGAGCACCCGGAAGAGGCGCAGAGGTTCCTCGAGTTCATGCTCAGCAAGCAGAACGGCGTGGCCTACACCGAAGCGACCGGCGAGCTCAGCGCCGTCCAGGGCGCCGTGGAGGAGTCCGACGCGCCGGCGATCAGCAAGGAGCTGGCGCAGGGCATCGTGGATGCCTCGGCGATGACCACGTGGTTGGACAATGCCTACGACCCGCAGATCGTGCAGGCCTACCTTGCCGAGACGCAGCTCATGCTCAGCGGGCAGCAGACGCCGGAGGGCGTCATGAAGGCCGTACAGGAGGCCGCGGAGCGCGTGCGCGACGCATCCTGATCCCCGGGTGCCGGGGCGGCGACGCCCCGGCACCCTTCCACGTCGGAGGGAGACCTCGCAATGAAATCGACGACGCGCACGTGGGGAAACGTGCTGTACGTCCTCCCCGCGATAGCTCTGATCGGGCTCTTCGTCTATTACCCGCTGGGTGCGAACATCGTCTTCAGCTTCTTCTCGTTCCGTGCCGGCAGCGGCGACATGGAACCGGTCGGGCTCGACAACATCACGCGCCTGTTCGACGACCCGGTGATCCGCACGGCTCTCTGGAACAACGTTCTCTACGCGGTCGTGTCGATCGTCTTCCAGGTGTGCGGTGCGCTGGTGGTCGCCGCGTGGCTCACCCACCTTCTGGGGAAACGCATGGGCGCGTTCCTCCGTTCGGTGTACTTCCTGCCCGCTGTGATCTCGATGACCGTGATCGCACTGCTGTTCACCTTCGTGTTCAACGCGCGCGGTGGCATGCTCAACGCGTTCTTGGAGGCCGTCGGCCTCGGACACCTGCAGACCGCCTGGCTGGCGAACCCGGATACGGCGATGGGTGCCGTGATCAGCGTCTCGCAGTGGCAGAGCATCGGTTACGTCTGCATGCTGTACGTGGTGGCCCTGCAGCAGATCCCGCACGAGTACTACGAGGCGGCGTCGCTGGATGGCGCAGGCCGGATCAGGCAGTTCTTCACGATCACCGTGCCGCAGGCGAAGGAGATGATCTTCGTCGCGATGATCCTCACCGTGTCGGGGGCGTTCACGGTCTTCAACGAGCCGTACATCCTCACCCGGGGCGGCCCGGGCAACGCCAGCCAGGTGCTGGCGACCTACATGTACAACCAGGGGTTCTTCCAGAACCAGATGGGATACGCCTCGGCGATCGCCAGCCTGATCTTCCTGATCACGCTCGTGCTCTCGATCGTGCAGATGGTGTCGTTCCGGAGTGGAAAGGACTGACATGAACGGTCTGCGAATGCGCCCGGTCGACCGTGTGCGGCAGCTGCCCGTCTACGTGCTGCTGCTCATCTACGCGATCGTCATCGCCTACCCGCTGCTGTGGATGGTGATCTCGTCGTTCAAGACGTCTACCGAGATCTTCACCGATCCATGGGGGCTGCCCTCCACCTGGCTGGTGCAGAACTACGCACAGGCCTGGGAGCGCGGCATCTCGGACTACTTCCTCAATTCGATCATCGTCACCGTCATCGCCACCATCGCCACGGTCGTGGTCGCCGCCCTCTGCGCGTACGGGATGGTTCGGCTCGGCGGCGTGGTTGCGAACGTGATCCTCGTCGTCGCGATGGGCGGTCTCGTCGTCGCACCGCAGGTCAGCCTGATCCCGCTGTACCGGCTGCTCGACAGCATGGGGCTGCTGAACACGTACTGGGCGATGATCCTGCCCTATGTCGCATTCCGCCTGCCGATGGCGATCCTGCTGATCCGTTCGGTCTTCCTGGGGATCCCGCGGGAGCTGGTCGATGCGGCGACGATCGACGGATGCCGGTCGCTCGGCGTTCTGCGCCATGTCTACCTGCCGCTGAGCAGATCCGTGCTCACCACGGCCGCCGTCCTGACCGGCTATTTCGCCTGGAACGAGTTCCTTTTCGCGATCGTGTACATCGACGCGGACGCGCTGCGCACGATCCCCGCCGGGCTCATGTCCTTCCGGGATTCACTGTCGACCGAGTGGGGTGTGCTGCTGGCAGGATTGACGATCGCCGCCCTGCCGATCGTCGTCGTCTTCATCATGTTGCAGAGGTACTTCGTCGCGGGGGTCGCGGCGGGAAGCGTGAAGGGCTGAGATGCACACTCGGGAAGAACTGACGACCATCCTGTCGGCGGTGAGCCCGCCGTCGGTGGTCGGTGTGGGTGACAACGTCCTCGACTGCTACCTGCATGAGGACCTCGCATACCCGGGGGGCAACGCGCTGAACGTGGCCGCCTACAGTCGGCTCTTCTTCGGGGGCGAAGCAGGGTTCATCGGGATCGTCGGCGATGATCGGTTCGCGGCGCACCTGCTCGGAGTCCTTGACGCGGTCGGCGTCGACCACTCTCGCACTCGCGCCGCTCGCGGGCAGAACGGGATGGCGTTCGTCGCCCTCGACGACGACGGCGACCGGCGATTCGTCGGCTCGAACCGCGGAGGCGTGCAGGAGCTTCTGCGGATCCGGTTGAGTGCGGCCGACCACGAGTACATCGGCGGCTTCTCCCGTGCGCACACTTCGCTCTATTCTTCGCTGGAGAGCGAGCTGCCCGCGATCGCGGAGCGCGGTACCGCCATCTCCTACGACTACTCCGATGACGCGGATCCGCAGGTCGTGCGCGCGACGGCTCGTCACATCGACGTGGGCTTCTTCTCGGGAGGGGCTTTGACCGATGCCGAGGTGGAGCAATTGGGGGCATACGCGCTCGAGTGCGGGATGGGGGCGGCAGTGGTGACACTCGGTTCACGGGGTGCGCGAGCCTACGAGCGTGGCGTCCGCCGCGCGATCGGCATACGCCCGGTGGATGCCGTCGACGCGCTCGGCGCGGGCGACGCGTTCATCACGGGCTTTCTGGGGGCACGCGATGCTGGCGCCGACGTCGCGGCGAGCCTGGACGTCGCTTCCGCTGCCGGAGCGCTCGCCTGCACCATGCGCGGGGCCTTCGGCTACGCTGTGGAGGCCGGGGACGATGCGCGCGCGCAGATGCTGCGGGTCTACTCCCCGACGTGATGAGGGGGTGGCCACCTCGTACGGATGAGCGTAATGCCGAGGGGAGGATGCCGTGAGCGCAGTGGCATCGACGCCGTTGCACGAGCAGGTGCGCAGTCTGCTCATGCACGAGATCGAGACGGGGGCCTACACCGAGGGGGAGAGGCTCCCGCCAGAGCCTGAGCTCTGTGAGCGCTTCGGCGTGAGCCGGATCACGGTGCGCAGGGCCGTGGCCGATCTGGAGCGGCTCGGGTTCGTTCGGAGACAGCAGGGCAGGGGCACCTTCGTCTCCCCGCGGAAGCAGGTGATCGGGACGATGGCGGTCAGCGGCTTCGCCGACAAGGTGGTGGGCGACGGTGCCAAGGAGAGCCGCATCATGCGCGCGGAGGTGGTACCGGCAGATGAGAAGCGTGCGGCTCGATTGGACGTTCCTGTGGGCGACCCCATCTTCCGGCTGGTACGAGTCTTCGCCCTCGACCACACCCCGCTCGCCATCGACGACAGTCGCTACTCCCTCACCCGCTACCCCGGCTTCGACGAACTCATCCGGGAGGGCACGTCGACCTATCAGGTGCTGCGCGAGGTGTACGGCGTGGAGTTCTCAGAGATGGATCGCGAGATCGGGGTGGGCTTCACCACGCCTCAGACGGCGGCGTGGCTGCAGAGGCCCGAACGCGATCCACTGATCGTGATCCGAAAGGTGGCGCTCGACCGGGGCGGCAAGATCGTCCATACGTCGAAAGTGAAGGTCGTTCCCAGCAGAGTGACCCTGAACGTCGTCACCCGCGCCGATTGAGACGCGGAAAGGGCGGCGCCTCCCGAAGGAGACGCCGCCCTTTCCGCACAGCTACGAACGACTCACTCGCAGGTGAACCGGGCATCACCCCACACGCCGTGCGCGCCGTTGATGCTGCCGGGTGCCTCGACGATGAGGTCGACGTACTGCACACCGGTGAGATCGACGTTCACCGACTCCGGGGCGAAGCCCGGGGTGAAGGTGCGCGACTGGTAGCGGTTCACGTCGTCGGCGTTCACCTTGAAGATGACGTTGCCGGCGAAGCCCGCCTCCAGGCCCACCTCTGCGGTGAACGCGGTGCATTTCCCGCCGAGGTAGTACGTGATCTTCGACAATGCGTGCACTCCGAGGCCCTTGTCGTAGGCCGGGTTCTCGCCCGTCGCCGGGTCGACGTAGTTGATCGCCAGCGGCTTGTCGGGGGACGACGCCGAGTCCTTGTTCGCCACGTCCTTGCCGATCACGCCCCAGCCGTTGGTCGCGCTGATCCAGTCGAGGTCCGACGCGTACGCCGATCCGGCCGGTGCCGGGGGCAGCGGCTGGTTGACCACCTTCCAGTCGAAGATGCGCAGCCGGCTCTCGGTCGGCAGCACGACGTACGCCAGTTCCTTCGACGGGTTCAGGCGAATCAGGTTCGAGTACACCTGATACGGGTACGTCGGGTACTCGTACACCGCCGGGTTGTTGGCGTTGTTGCGCCCGCGCGAGGTGATCGCGACCTTCGCTCCGCCCAGGCCGGACGCCTGCGGCAGCCAGTTCGGGATGAACAGGCGCTGCGTGCTGACCGTGCCGTCGGTGTAGTGCAGTTCGAACGCCGGGTTCACCCCGCCGCCGGATGCGGCGGAGGCCAGCACCGCCAGGTGCGTCCCCGTACCCGTCAGCGAGATCGTCTGCCCCGCCGGCGACACCGAGTCGGCGGCACCGGACGGGGCCGGCCAGGTGTATTCGATCGCGGCCTCACCCGAGCCCACCGTGACGGTCGATCCGGGTGTCACGCCGGCACGTTCCAGCGCCTCGGCGGAGAACGTGGCACCGCCGCCGTCGAAGTCACCCGCCTTGGCGGTCTCGATCGTGGTCACCGAGTCGGCGTTGTACGCACCGGCGAGCGAGCCGTAGGCGACGTAGATCTGGTTCGCCCCCGATACGCTCTGCGGTGACTTCTGGGAGGTGTACTCCGCGACTACGGCGATCGTCTGCAGGTCGGCGGGAGCGGCATCCGTCACCTCGAACTCGAACGTGGCGGTGGCGGACCCGCCGGCATCCACCCGGCCGGGCCGGTCGCCCTCGGAAGAGATGAGCTTCCACCCTTCCGGAGCCTGCGGCGTGAGCACCACGTCGTCCTTCTTCTTGGTTCCGGTGTTGCGGAACGTGGCGGTGACCGTCGTGTTCTCGCCCTGGAAGACGCGCTCATCGAGGTCCACCGAGACCGACGCCGCGACGGCATCCGCGTCTCGGCCACCCACCGCGCTGGTCGCGGCGAGCACCACCTCGGTGCTCTGAGCGGATGCCAGCGGCGCGAGCTTCACGGTGATCACGCCACCCGCTCGCTCCGCGTCGAAGAACCAGCCCGCCTCTTGCTTCGCGAGCTCCTCGAGCGACCCGGCTTCGGCGAGCCGCTCGCCACCGACGGTGACGTTCTTCGGTGCGGAGCCGGTGTGCGCCTCGATCCGATACCCGCGGGCGTCGGCCATGCCGTCGTACGAGCCGGATCGCTCGCCGATGCCGATGGTGACCGTGCCCTTCTTGCCCGCGCCCGGCGCGTCGACGGTGAACTTCTGCGTGCTGGTCTCACCGTCGGCGAAAGCCCGGGTGACCTTGTCGTCCTCGTAGAGCGAGAAGGTGCTCTCGCCCTGCGGGTACACCGACAGCGTGATCGGCGAGTCCTCAGGGGTCAGGGCCGAGTTGCGCGCTGCGATCCCCTGCGGCACGAGAGCGCCGGCGCGGACGAAGATCGGCAGCTTGTCGAGCGGGGCCGGATGCCCGTCGAGCACCTGCCCGCCCTCGTGCACCGTTCCGGTCCAGTAGTCGACCCACTGCTCGCCGGCCGGCAGGTAGATGCCGTTGCGGACGTCGGACTTCGTGAAGACGGGGGCGACGAGGTAGTCGTTTCCGAGGAGGAACTCGTTGTTGGCCTCGACGCTGTAGGAACCCGGGTCGCCGGGGTACTCCAGCGCGAGGGAGCGCATCATCGGCAGGCCGGTGCGGTGCGACTCCGCGGCGAGTGTGTAGATGTAGGGCATGAGCTGCTGGCGCAGCTGCAGGTAGGCGCGGTTGATCTCGGTCGCCTGCTCGCCGTACAGCCAGGGCCGCTTGTCCACCGATGCCCATCCGCTCATCGAGTACAGCGCCGGCGCGAACGCCTTCCACTGCAGGTCGCGCACGTAGCTCTCCGCTGACCCGCCGAAGATGCCGTCGACGTCACCGGTGGTGAACGCGAGGCCCGAGTTGCCGGCTCCGGTCAGCGCCGAGACCTGCCAGCGCACCGCGTCGAGGTTTCCCGAGTGGTCGCCGGTCCACTGCATGCCGCACCGCTGCGATCCGGCCCAGCCCTCGACCATGAGCGAGGTGCCCCTGGCATCCGAGTACTTCTCGATGCCGTCGTGAGCGGCCTCGCAGCCGGTGAGCGCCATGCGGTACCCGCTGCCCACCCAGGCCACGTCGAGCTTGCGCAGGCGGATGCCGGCCTCGCCGACCTCGTACTCCTGCTCGGTCAGCGACCGCTCGGTCCACAGCCCCGTCTTCAGGCCGGTCTGCTCCTCGATCGCGGACACGGTCTCGGGCAGTTCCTGGTACTCGCAGCCGTAGCCGTCGTTGACCAGCATCCAGCCGCCGGGCATGTCGTGCTCGACGAAGTCCTTCGCGATCTCGAGCGCGTCCGGGGTGCGCAGCTTGCCCTCGACGCGGGCGCCCTGGTAGCTGGGGCTGGAGCGGTTGTAGCAGTCGGCGTCGCCATACTCCAGTGCGTAGATGGGCGGCATCATCGGCCGTCCGGTGAGCTGGGTGTACGACTCCAGCGACTGGGTGTAGTCGCCGACGAAGTAGTACGCGTCGAAGCGGCGCTCCTCATGGGTGGTCGTGCCGGTCTTGAAGTCGTAGGTGCCGCGGGCGAAGGTGTTGCGCAGCACACCGTAGCCCTCGGACGACATGTAGTACGGCACGGCGTTCGGATAGCCGTCGTCGTCCCAGTCGAAGTTGCGGGCCACGTTGATGACCGAGCCGGTGTGGATGCTGCGGCCGTTCTGCATCCCTCCGCCGAGGAACTGCTCGCCGTCCACCGGCGCCAGGTGCTGCGTCGCCGACTTCGCGCCGAACGTGATCGGCGCGGACTCGGTGAACAGCACCGTGCCGTCGGAGCGGGTGGCGGAGACGGCGGCCGTGGCGCGGTCGATCGTGATCGTCACGGCCTCGGAGGCGATGCGGATGAGGTCGCCTTCGTCGAGCGAGACCTCGACGCCGTCGAAGGTGGACGCGCCGACGACGATGTCCGCGGTGCGGGCGGGGTCGTCCTGCGGGGTGTTCGCCGGGTCGGTGAACTCTCCGGACGGATCGGCTTCGATGCGGAACGTGCCGTTCTCCAGGAAGGTCACTCGCATCGCGCCGCGCTCGGCGGCGAGGGTGACGCGGGAGCCGTCGCGCGTCACGTCGGTGATCGCGCCGATCGATTCGCCGGCGGAGTCGACCGGCACTTCTGGAGTCGCCGGTTTCGGAGTGATCGGGGTCGGGCTGGTGTCGCTCGCGGTCGCCGATGCCGCAGGCACCGCGAGGGCGGTGAGCCCGAAGCCGGTGACGGCCAGGGCGGCGGCCGCGCCGAGCGCTGCGATGCGCGTGCGGCGACGTCGTGGGGAGAGGGTCATCATCGTCCTCGCTCGTTTGATTGAGTCTGCTCGGTAGGTGCCGAAACGCTCATAGTGCATCACAGCTGGGCCGACGCGTCAAGCATTCGCACGCAATCGCACGCCGGGCGGACCCCGTTCGTCGGCATCCGCCCTGGGTAGGATCGAGGGGTGCCCGTGAACAACGATCTGGTCGGCCGGGAGTTCCCGCCGACGGCCCCCTACCTCGTCGGACGTGAGAAGGTGCGCGAGTTCGCCCGCGCCGTCTTC
>JAPSIX010000168.1:0-1217 GCA_031178475.1 Microbacterium sp.
GGGCGCACCTCGCCGTCGACGACCCACGGCTTCTGGCTGATGGTGCCCATCGCCACGATGCCGGCCTCGCCCGGGTTGATGATCGGCGTTCCGGCGTCCATCCCGAACACGCCGATGTTGGTGATCGTGATCGTGCCGCCCTGCTGATCGGCCGGGGTGGTCTTGCCCTCCCGTGCCGTCAGAGTGAGCCGGTTCAGGGCACGCGCGAGGTCGCGCATACCGAGATCCTGGGCGTCCTTGATGTTCGGCACGAGCAGGCCGCGGGGCGTCGCCGCCGCGATGCCGAGGTTCACGTAATGGCGCACCACGATCTCGGCGCCGTTCTCGGTCTCCACCCACGCCGCGTTCACGCGCGGGGTGCGGCGCACGGCCCAGATCACGGCGCGTGCCACGATCAGCAGCGGCGACACCCTGATGTCGGCGAAGTCCGGCGACGCCTTCAGCCGCTTGACGAGCTCCATCGTGCGGGTGGCGTCGACCTCCTTCCACACCGTCACGTGCGGCGCGGTGTACGCGCTCTGCACCATCGCATTCGCGCTCGCCTTGCGCACGCCCTTGACGGGAATCGCCTCCGACCGCGCGTCGTCGCTGACGGGCTGGGCGACCGGCTGGAAGCCGCGGCCGAGACCGGTCGGCTTCGCCTGCGGTGCGGGAACCGTCTCCTCGCGGACGTCGCCCCAGTCCGGGGTCTCGATGTTGCGGAACACGCTCGCCTGCGACGCCTGCTTCACCACGTCGTCACGGGTCACCTCGCCGTCGGCGCCGCTCGGGGTGACGGATGCCAGATCCACACCCAGATCCCGTGCCAGCTTGCGGATCGGCGGCTTGGCGATGACCCCGACCGAGGAGCGCACCGGGCGCTCGGCGGGTCGCTTGCGGCGGGAGGAGGCACCACCGCCCGTGCCGTATCCGACGAGGACCGAGCCGCTTCCGGCATCCGCCGCGGCCTCGGCGGCCGGCGCCGCCGGTGCCGCGCCGGCGTCGCTCGAGACGAACGTGATGATGGGTGCGCCCACCTCGACGGTCTCACCCTCGCTCGCGAGCAGCTCGCCGACCTTGCCGGCGTGCGGCGAAGGCAGCTCGACGAGCGACTTGGCCGTCTCGATCTCGCAGATGACGTCGTTGATCGCCACCTCGTCGCCGGGGGCGACCTTCCAGGCGACGATCTCCGCCTCGGTGAGACCCTCGCCGACGTCGGGGAGGGTGAACGTCTGAGT
>JAPSIX010000168.1:1317-4354 GCA_031178475.1 Microbacterium sp.
GGAGGGAACGGCGTGTCGTAACCGGAGACACGCAGCACCGGTGCCTCCAGTGCGTAGAACGCCCGCTCCATCACGGTCGCCGAGACCTCGCTGCCCAGGCTGGTGAACCCGGGGGCCTCCTGTGCGTAGATCATCCGCCCGGTGGATCGCACCGAGTCGAGGATGGGTCCGTAGTCGACGGGCGACAGGGAGCGCAGATCGATGACCTCGCAGCTGGTGCCTTCGCCCTCGGCGATGGCCGCGGCCTGCAGCAGGGTCGTGACCATGGCGCCGTGGCCGACGAGGGTGACGTCGGTGCCGCGGCGGACGACGCGTGAGGCGTGCAACGGCACGGCCGGCGCCTCGAGGTCGACCTCACCCTTGGGCCAGTACCGGCTCTTGGGCTCCATGAAGACCACCGGGTCGTTCGACGCGATCGCATCCTGGATCATCCAGTACGCGTCGTTCGCCGTCGACGGGCTGACCACCCGCAGCCCGGGTGTGTGCGTGAAGTACGCCTCGGGGCTCTCCTGGTGATGCTCGACCGCGCCGATGTGCCCGCCGTAGGGGATGCGGATGACGATCGGCATCGAGATCCGACCCTCGTGACGGTAAGTGATCTTCGCCAGCTGGGAGGTGATCTGGTCGAAGGCGGGGAACACGAAGCCGTCGAACTGGATCTCGCACACCGGCCGGAACCCCGCCATGGCCATGCCGATCGCGGTGCCCACGATGCCCGACTCTGCCAGGGGCGTGTCGAGCACCCGCCGCTCACCGAAGTCGCGCTGCAGGTGCTCGGTGACGCGGAAGACGCCACCCAGCTTGCCGATGTCCTCGCCCATGAGCAGGACACGCGGGTCGTCCTCCAGCGCCTTGCGCAGGCCGGCGTTGAGCGCCTTGGCGAACGGCATCGTCTCGAGGGTCACTGGCCGCCTCCTTCGAACGATGCCTCGTAGTCCTCGAACCAGGCGCGCTGCTCGTCGATCAGCGGGTGGGGGTCGCTGTAGATGTTCTGGAACACCCGGGCGCGCGCCGGTGGCTGCAGGGTCAGCGTACGGGCGCGCAGGTCCTCCGCAGCATCCGCCGCCTCGGTCTCGACCTCGTCGAAGAACGATGCCGCAGCGCCCTTCTGTTCGAGGAAGGCACGCATTCGGGCGATCGGGTCGCGCTGCGCCCAGTGCTGCTCCTCTTCGGCGCGACGGTACTTGGTCGGGTCATCGCTGGTGGTGTGCGCACCCATGCGATACGTGACCGCCTCGATCGCACGGGGACCGCCGCCGGCGCGGGCCTCATCGAGCAGAGCGCGTGAGACCGCATAGCTCGCGAGCACATCGTTGCCGTCGACGCGCACCGACGGGATGCCGTAGCCGGCGCTGCGCTCCACGAGCGGAACCTTCGACTGCGTCTCGACGGGCACCGAGATCGCCCAGTGATTGTTCTGCAGGAAGAACAGCACCGGGGCGTCGTAACTGGCCGCGAAGACCATCGCCTCGTGCACGTCGCCCTGGCTGGAGGCCCCGTCGCCGTAGTAGACGACGACGGCCTCGTCGCGCTCGGGGTCTCCGGTGCCGCACCGGCCGTCGAAGGCGAGGCCCATCCCGAAGCCTGCGGCGTGCAGCGTCTGCGAGCCGAGCACCAGGGTGTAGATGCGGGTGTTGCCGTTCTTCGGGTCGGTGGGGTCCCACCCGCCGTGCGAGTCGCCGCGCATCAGCTTGATGATGTCGACGGAGTCGACGCCCCGGATGCGGGTGACGGCGTGCTCGCGGTAGGACGGGAAGATCGTGTCCTGCCTGCGGGCGGCGTGCGCCGATCCGACCTGGGCGCCCTCCTGACCACGACTGGGTGGCCAGAGCGCCAGCTGGCCCTGCCTCTGCAGGTTGGTCGCCTGGGCGTCGATGGCGCGGATCACGACCATGTCGCGGTAGAACTGCCCGAGGTCGGCATCCGTCAGCGCGTCGACGAGCGGCAGGAACCGGTCGGCCGCGGCCGAGGGAGCGAATCGGCCATCCGCTTCCAGGACGCGAACGAGGGGGATGTCGGTCGAGGTCACGTTCCTACGCTACCCCGGGAGGTCGGCTCAGGCCTGGAGAGTGCGCACAACGGATTCGGCGACCTGTAGGACCCTGTCCACGGACTCATGCTCGCCCACGGATATACGGATGCCGTCGCCGGAGAACGGACGGACGATGAGATCGGCCGCGTCGAACGCGGCTGCGACCTCGTCGGTCCGCTCCCCGGCGGGCAGCCAGATGAAGTTGCCCTGGGCGTCCGGCACGTCCCAGCCCTGCGTGCGCAGACCCTCGGCCAGCTGCGCGCGTCGCTCGACGATCACGGCGACGCGGGCGAGGAGCTCGTCCTCGGCATCCAGACTGGCGATGGCCGCGCGCTCGGCGCTGTTGGTCACCGAGAGCGGGATGCCGGTGGTGCGAGCCGCGTCGAGCACACGCGGATGCCCGATCGCGTATCCGATGCGCAGGCCGGCGAGCCCGTACGCCTTCGAGAACGTGCGCAGCACGACGACGTTCGGGTGCTTCTCGAAGATGCGCTCGCGCAACCCGTCGACAGTGTCGGGGTCCGTGACGAACTCGGCGTACGCCTCGTCGAGGATGATCAGGCAGTCGGCGGGCACGCGCTCGACAAAGGCCGCGAACTCGGCGCTCGTCACGACAGGGCCGGTCGGGTTGTTCGGGGTGCACACGATCACCGCGCGGGTGCGGTCGGTGACGGCATCCGCCATCGCGTCGAGGTCGTGGCGGGCGCCGGGGCCGAGGGGGACCTGGATGCCGGTCGCGCCGGCGACCAGCGGAAGTGCCGGGTAGGCCTCGAAGGAGCGCCAGGCGTACACCACCTCATCGCCGACGGATGCCGTGCCGAGCACGAGCTGGTACAGGATCGACACGCTCCCGGCCGCGACGTGCACCGCGTCGGTGGAGACGCCGTACTTCTCGGCCAGCCGGGCGCGCAGCGCTCCGGCCGTGGCATCCGGGTACCGGTTCACGGGTGTGGCGTGCGCGAGCGCGTCCTGCACCGACGGCAGCGGCTCGAACGGGTTCTCGTT
>JAPSIX010000026.1 GCA_031178475.1 Microbacterium sp.
CAGCGACGGCGCGGCGCCGGAACCCGGTGCCGATGATCGGCGACATCCGCATCCCGTATGCGAGATTGCGCACGCCGAGCAGCCCGGCCGAGGCGATCGCCGAGGGCAGCGCGGAGAGGCCGCCCGCCGCGAACACGCCGACGAACGCGAACTGCGAGCCGCCGGTGAACATCACCAGGCTCAGCACACACGTCTGCCAGACGTCGAGCCCGGATGCCACGGCGAGCGCGCCGAACGAGATGCCGTACGCGCTCGTCGCGACCGCGACGCCGAGTCCTTCCCGCCAGACCTCACGTGAACGCACGATGATCATTCTGACGCACGGCGCCGATCATCGTGCGTTCAGAGCGCGTCGGGATCCCGGCCGGTGCTCAATACCAGTCGGTCGCCTGCGAGTGGCCCCAGGCGTTGCACGGCGTCCCGTACGCCGCGGCGATGTAGCCGAGTCCCCAGGCGATCTGCGTCGACGCGTTCGTACGCCAGTCGCCGCCGGCCGTGGCCATCTTGTCACCGGGAAGTGCCTGCGGGATGCCGGTCGCCCCGCTGGACGGGTTGTAGGCCCGGTAGTTCCAGTCGGACTCCTTGTCCCAGAGGGAGTCCAGGCAGGAGAACTGTCCGTCTCCCCAGCCGTACCGGCTGGCGGCCATCTCGCGAGCTGTGGCCTTGGCGCCTTCGACGGTGTTCGCGGCGGCCTGGGCCGCTGCGGCGGCCGCCGCCTTCTCCGCTTCGATGCGCGCGGCTTCCGCGGCTGCCTCCTCGGCTGCCCGCTTGGCCTCCTCGGCGGCGATCCGTGCGGCCTCGGCCTCGCGCGCGTTGATCAGAGCCGCCCGCAGTGCGGCTGTCTCGGCGCGCACCTCGTGGGCTTTCTCGACGACGTCGGACGCCAGTGCCTTCAGCCGTTCACCGGTCAGTTCCTCCGGATCCTGCAGCGCCTTCACGTCACCGGCAAGGTCCGAGAGGGCAACGGCCTTCTCGGGCACGTCGAGCGGCAGCTCGGTCGCCGCGACGACGTTGTTCAGCGCTGCGGCGTGAGTGAGAGCGATCCCGGCATCCTGAGCGATACTCGAGGCCTTGCGCACGGCTGCATCGGAGGGCTGGTCGGTGAGAGCGGCCAGGGCGGACGGCGCCTGCACCAGGCCGGCCGTCACCGCGATGGCCGCGAGCGCGGCTACCGCGCCCGTGGCGGCGAGACGGTGTCGCCGGGGCGACGACGAAGAGGGTGCGGATGCCGTTGCGGCGGCGCGTCTGGACGCACGGGTGATCGGGGTATCAGGCATGGAGGGTCGACTTTCGGGTCGTCGTCGGCCCGGTCCTGCCGAGCAGGGCGATCCGTCGGGGACCGCTCACCCGGGCGCAGAACCCAGCCTGACCGACTCGCCTGAGCGGAACCGCCCCGTCACCTGGACATCACGTGAGCGTTGCATGTGAATGCATGCAACGCTCACGTGGTCAGGCGTTGGCGTCCTGGCGCTTCAGGCGCGATGTCTCGCGGGCCCGCGTGGTCTGGTCGAGGATCACCTTGCGGATGCGCACGGCGTCCGGCGTCACCTCGACGCACTCGTCCTCGCGGGCGAACTCCAGCGACTCCTCCAGCGAGAGGATGCGCGGCGGCGTCATCGACTCGAAGGTGTCGGCGGTGGAGGAGCGCATGTTGGTGAGCTTCTTCTCCTTGGTGATGTTCACGTCCATGTCGTCGGCGCGGGAATTCTCTCCGATGACCATGCCCTCGTAGACCTCTTCGGTCGGCCGCACGAAGAACGACATGCGCTCCTGCAGGGCGATCATCGCGAAGGGGGTCACCACGCCGGCGCGGTCGGCCACGATCGAGCCGTTCTGACGCGCGACGATGGAGCCTGCCCATTCGCCGTAGCCGTGCGAGATGGCGTTGGCGATGCCGGTGCCGCGGGTGATCGAGAGGAACTCGGTGCGGAAGCCGATCAGACCGCGCGAGGGCACGATGAACTCCATGCGGATCCAGCCCGTGCCGTGGTTGATCATGTTGTCCATGCGGCCCCGGCGGTTCGCCATCAGCTGGGTGACGGCGCCGAGGTGCTCCTCGGGCACGTCGATGGTGAGGTGCTCGTAGGGCTCGTGCACCTTGCCGTCGATCTTGCGGGTGACCACCTGCGGCTTGCCGACGGTGAGCTCGAATCCCTCGCGGCGCATGTTCTCGACGAGGATCGCGAGCTGCAGCTCACCGCGGCCCTGCACCTCCCACGCGTCGGGGCGGCCGATGTCGTTGACGCGGATCGACACGTTTCCGATCAGCTCGCGGTCGAGGCGGTCCTTCACCATGCGGGCGGTGAGCTTGTGGCCCTTGACCTTGCCCACCAGGGGCGAGGTGTTGGTGCCGATGGTCATCGAGATCGACGGCTCGTCGACGCTGATCTTCGGCAGCGGGCGGACGTCCTCAGGATCGGCGATGGTCTCGCCGATCATGATGTCGGCGAAACCGGCGATCACGGCGATGTCACCGGGGCCGGCCGACTCGGCCGGGTAGCGGTCCAGAGCCTTGGTCATCAGCAGCTCGGTGATGCGGGCGTTCTGGGTCGTGCCGTCCTGGCGCACCCAGGCCACGGTCTGGCCCTTCTTCAGGGTGCCGTTGAAGACACGCAGCAGGGCGAGACGGCCGAGGAACGCCGAGGAGTCGAGGTTGGTGACCCACGCCTGCAGCGGAGCCTCGTCGTCGTACGAGGGTGCCGGCACGTGCGTCAGGATCGCCTCGAACAGCGGCTCGAGGTCGTCGTTGTCGGGAAGGTCGCCGTTGGCGGGGCGGTTGGCGGATGCCGCACCGGCGCGACCGGACGCGTAGACGACGGGCACGTCCAGCAGCGCGTCGACGTCGAGGTCGGGCACGTCGTCGACCAGGTCGGATGCCAGGCCGAGCAGCAGGTCGTGGGCCTCCTCCTCGACCTCGGCGATACGGGCATCGCCGCGGTCGGTCTTGTTGACCAGCAGGATGACGGGCAGCTTCGCCTCGAGCGCCTTGCGCAGCACGAAGCGCGTCTGCGGCAGCGGACCCTCGCTGGCGTCGACCAGCAGCACGACGCCGTCTACCATCGACAGCGCGCGCTCCACCTCGCCGCCGAAGTCGGCGTGACCGGGGGTGTCGACGACGTTGATCGTGACCGGCGTTTCGGTGTGCTTGCCGTTGTAGGTGATCGCCGTGTTCTTGGCGAGGATCGTGATGCCCTTCTCGCGCTCCAGGTCGTTCGAGTCCATGGCGCGCTCTTCCATGTGCTCGTGCGAGCCGAACGACCCGGTCTGGCGGAGCATGGCGTCGACGAGGGTGGTCTTGCCATGGTCGACGTGAGCGACGATCGCGACGTTTCGGAGGTCGGGGCGGAGGGCGTGCGCCATGCAGAAGTCCTAAGAGGGGTGTTGGTGTGCGCCGGGATATCGCTTGTACTGAGCGAGCGCCAGCGAGTCGAAGTGACATTCCAGGATAACGCACGGTCGCTGAGCGGCTTCTGACGACCGTCCAGTAGCGTTGAGGCCGTGAACTCGCAGGCGTCGCGCGCTCGGCTGTGGTGGGAGATCGCGATCGTGCTGGGCCTCGGGCTCGGCCAGTCGGCGGTGTACGCGGTCGTTCAGCTGGCGTACCGGCTCACCGATGCCACTCCCCTCGCCGAGCAGACAGCCACGCTCAACCCGCCGCGCAGCGACCGCGAGCTGTTCGACCTCGTCTACCAGCTGCTGTCGATCGGGTTCTCGATCGTCCCGGTGCTGCTGGTGTGCTTCCTGCTGTGGCAACGGTCCCGGCCCCACCTGGCCGGTCTCGGGCTCGACGGCACTCGCCCGGGGCGGGACATCGCCTCCGGCATCCTGCTCGTCGTCGCGATCGGCGTGCCCGGGCTCGCGCTGTATCTCGCGGGGCGCGCGGCCGGCCTGTTCGTCGCGATCGATCCGGCCGGGCTGGACGCGCACTGGTGGACCGTTCCGGTGCTGCTGCTCTCCGCCGCCCGCGCCTCGATCGTCGAGGAGTTCGTCGTGCTCGGCTACCTGTTCGCGCGGCTGCGCACGCTCGGCTGGGGAACGTGGCCGATCATCCTCGCCACGAGCATCCTGCGCGCCTCTTACCACCTGTACCAGGGGCCCGGCGCGTTCGTCGGCAACCTGGCGATGGGGCTGCTGTTCGGCTGGCTCTTCGCTCGCGGGGGCCGGCTGCTGCCGTTCCTGGTGGCACACTTCGCCATCGACGCCCTCGCGTTCGTCGGCTACCCGTGGGCAGCCGACACCTGGCCGGAGCTGTTCGGCCTGCCGGGTTGAGCAGAGCGGCTCAGTCGAACAGTTCGCTCAGCCAGCTCTCGCGCTTGCGCTTGTGCGGCCGGTGCCCGCGGTCGTCGTACCGGTCGTGGCGCGGCTGCTCGTACCGGTCGCGCGGCTGCTCGTACCGAGGCGGCTCATAGCCCGGCGCCGGTCGCACCGGCTCCGGCTGATACGCGGCGGGCTGCGGAGCTGCGACGGAGCGGTCGATGATCTTGTCCAGCTCGCCGCGGTCGAGCCAGACGCCACGGCACTGCGGGCAGTAGTCGATCTCGATGCCGCTGCGCTCACTCATCACCAGGGTGGTTCGATCTGCGGGGCAAAGCATGCGATCAGCCAATCAGCCCTGGCTATGAGTGCGCTCAGCCGTACGCGACGACGATCGCGGCGGCAGCGCAGGCGAGCAGCGCGAGCAGGGCCAGCACCGCGGGCTTGTCCCAGGTGCGCCGCACATCGGCATCCGCCCCCGCCGCCGTCGGGTCGGTCTCGACATCGGTCTTCATCCGCCGCAGGGCGGCGACCATGTCGTCGGCAGCCGTCGTGCTCTCTTCGAGAGTGCGTCCCGGTCCGAGCCTCCGGGGCCGGCTCTGTACCGGACCGCCGAAGCAGGTCAGCACGGATCCGTCGTCGAGCAGGAATTCGATCTGCCACCGCATGCCGATCCGCGACACGCGGCGCCACGGCACGAACGTGCGACGCAGCAGGTTCTGCACGAGTACACCGCCCCGCTCAGGCCGGACGCCCGACGCGACCGTCACCATGTAGACCCCCCACAGCACGAGCAGCAGCCACGGCGCGAGCAGCAGCGCGGCGCTCACGCCCGCACGGACGACGGCGTCGGTCAGCAGCACGACGGCGAGCACCGCACACACCGCGAGCGACACCAGGCCGCTCCGGTTCCGGAACAGACGGGATTCCTCCGGCCGTGCCGTCGACCGATGCGAGGTCATCGCCCGATGCCTCCCAGCGGGGCCGCCGCACCGGGGATGGCCTCGAGCAGACGCTGGGTGTACTCCTCCTGCGGGTTCGAGAAGATGTCGTCCACCCGGCCCTGCTCGACGATGCGGCCCTTCTCCATCACACAGACGAAGTCCGCGGCCACCCGCACGACGGCGAGGTCGTGCGTGATGAACAGGTAGGTCAGGCCGAGTTCCCTCTGCAGATCCGACAGCAGGTGCAGGATCTGGTCCTGCACGAGCACGTCGAGGGCCGACACGGCCTCGTCGAGCACCACGATGTCGGGCTTGAGCGCGAGCGCCCGGGCGATGGCGACGCGCTGGCGCTGACCGCCGGAGAGCTCGTTCGGGTAGCGCCAGGCCAGTTCGCGCGGCAGCGCCACCTGGTCGAGCAGCTCCAACGCCCTCTGATGCTGCTCATCCCGCGTGCCGATGCCATGTACGTGCAGCGGCTCCGAGATGAGAGTGCCGATGCTGCGCAGCGGGTCGAGCGATCCGTACGGGTCCTGAAAGACCGGCTGCATCCGCCGACGCAGCCGGAAGACCTCGGCACGAGACATCGTGCTCGTCGCGTTGCCGTCGATGAGGATCTCGCCGTCGGTCGGCTTCTCCAGCTGCAGCAGCATCTTCGCGACGGTCGACTTGCCCGAACCGGACTCACCCACCAGCGCGAGCGTCTTGCCTCGCGGGATCTCGAAGGAGACGTCGTCCACCGCGCGGAAGCGCTCCTGGCGCAGACCGCCGGTGCGGATCGAGTACTCCTTGACGAGGCCGCGCACCTCCACCACGGCCGGCGCCGCCTCGGCCTTCCCAGCGTGCGCCTGTGCGATCGCACCGATGCGCTGGGAGGCGAGGCTCGGCGCCGCAGCCACCAGCCGTTGCGTGTACGGATGCTGCGGGTTCGACAGAATCTCGGCGCTCGGCCCCGCCTCCACGATCTCGCCCTGGTTCATCACGATGATCCGGTCGGCCCGGTCACCCGCGAGCCCCAGGTCGTGCGTGATGAGCAGCACCGACGTGCCGCGCTCACTGGTGAGCATCGCGAGGTGGTCGAGGATGACGCGCTGCACGGTGACATCGAGGGCGCTGGTCGGCTCGTCGGCGATCAGGAGCTTCGGATCGGCCGCGAGACCGATTCCGATCAGCGCGCGCTGGCGCATACCGCCCGAGAACTGGTGCGGGAACTGGTGCATCCGTCGTGCAGCATCCGCGAGTCCCGCCTGCTTGAGCACCTCGACGGCGCGCTCGGAGACCTCCCTGCGGCCCTGCGCAAGTCCGTTCGCGCGCACCGCCTCCTTCACCTGGAAGCCGATGGACCACACCGGATTGAGGTTCGACATCGGATCCTGCGGCACGAACCCGATGTCGCGGCCGCGGATGTCCTCCATGTCGCCGCGGCTCGCGGTCGTCAGCTCCCGCCCGTCCAGGGTGACGCTGCCTCCGCTGATGTGCCCCGTTCCAGGCAGCAGCCGGATGATGGCGGATGCCGTGGTCGATTTGCCGGAGCCGGACTCGCCCACGATCGCCAGGGTCTCGCCGGGGAGGACGTCGAAGCTCACCCCGTGCAGCACCTCGCGGATCTGCCTGCCGCTGCGGAAGGCGACCCGCAGGTCGCGCACGCTGAGAAGCGGTTCGGTCATCGCCGGGCCCTCGCCTTCGGATCGACGGCGTCGCGCAGCAGCTCGCCGAGGGTGATGAACGCCAGCACGGTGATGGTCAGTGCCAGTGACGGCCAGAACAGTGCCATCGGGGCGGTGCGGATGCTGGTCTGCGCCTGGCTGATGTCGTTGCCCCACGACATCGTGCTGCCGCCGAGACCGACGCCGAGGAACGACAGCACCGACTCGGCGACGATCGCACTGCCCAGGCTCAGCGTGGCGACGACGATCACCGGCGCCATGGCGTTGGGCAGCACGTGGTAGAGCAGCGTCTTGAAGCGGGACATGCCCACCGCCTCCGCGCCCATCACGAAGTCGGACTGCTTCACCCGCAGCACCTCGGCGCGCATGATGCGCGCGGTGGACGCCCACGCGAACCCGCCGATCGCGAAGGCGAGGACGAACTCGTTGCGCACCGGCATGACCGACATCACCACGACCCCGGCGATGATGTAGGGGATCGTGAAGAAGATGTCGCCGATGCGCGACAGCAGCGAGTCCAGCCAGCCTCCGTAGAAGCCGGCGAACGCGCCCATCACGATGCCGATCGCGGTGCTGATGAGCGTCGCGAGGGCGCCGACCATGACCGAGGCGCGGGTGCCCCAGATCACCCGCGAGTACACGTCGCAGCCCTGACGCGTGAAGCCGAGCGGGTGCCCGGATTCCGGGTCGGCGTTGCTCTTGGCGAGCTGGCAGCCGCTGTTGGGAGGCACGCTGGTGAACAGCCACGGGAACAGGGCGACGAGGATGATCAGCAGGGCGAACGCCACCGAGATCCAGAACAGCGGGCGGCTGCGCAGGTCGCGCCAGGCGTCGAGCCACAGGTTGCTGCGCTTCGGCTCGATGCGCACGACATCGACCGGGATCGAGGTCGTGTCGACGGGAGCGACGAAATGCTCGTGCTGCGGTTCAGGTCGAGACATAGCGGATCCTCGGGTCGAGCAGGCCGTAGATCAGGTCCACGATGATGTTGATGAAGACATAGACGACGACGAACACCGTCACGAACGACACCACGGTCGGGTTCTCGCCGCGGATGATCGCCCCGTAGAGCGTGTTGCCGACGCCCGGCACGTTGAAGATGCCCTCGGTCACGGTCGCGCCGACCATGAGGATGCCGAACACGGTTCCCAAATCCGTCACCATCGGGATCAGCGAGTTGCGCAGCACGTGCACGGGGATGACCCGGCGCCGCGGCAGTCCCTTGCTGTACGCGGTGCGCACCCAGTCCTGGTTGAGGGTGTCGATCGTCGAAGACCGGGTCAGCCGCATGCTCGTGGCGTAGACGCTCACCCCGAGCACGATGGCGGGCAGCCACAGATCGCCCCAGTCGTTGCGCGCCCCCACCGTCGGGCGGAACCATCCGAGTTGCACGGCGAGGAAGTACTGCGCGAGGAACGAGAGCACGAAGATCGGCACGGCGATGAAGATGAGCGCGATGACGAGCATCGAGTTGTCGAATATCCCGCCCTTGCCCAGCGCCGAGAACAGGCCGATCACGATCGCCAGAGCGAAGGCGATCGCGACCGACATCACGGCCAGGCGCAGGGTCACCGGGAAGGTGCGCGCCAGCACGTCGGCCACCGGCTGCCCCGAGAAGCTGATGCCGAAGTCGAGTCGGAAGATGCCGGCGACGTAGTGGAAGTACTGCGCGATGAACGGTTCATCGAGGTGGTACCGCGCCCGCAGCCGCTCGAGCAGCGCCTCGCTGGGCTGCCGGTCTCCGAACAGCGCCGCGATCGGGTCGCCGGGCATCGCGAAGACCATGAAGTAGATCAGCAGGGTGGCGCCGAAGAACACGGGAACCGCCTGCAGGATGCGTCTGAGGATGTAGAAGGCCACCCTCGTCCTCCCTTCGGGTACGAGCGCGCATCGCGCGCCAGGGGGCAGAGAGAACGAGGCGGTGGTGGAGTCCACCACCGCCTCGTTCCGAAGGGTTACTCCGCCTTCTTCTCGATCTGCTCGAACAGCGGCACCGAGTTCCAGCCGAACTCGACGTTGTCGACCGTCTCGCCGTAACCGCCGACGACGTTCGAGTACCACAGCGGGAGGACGGGCAGGTCCTGCAGCAGGATCTCCTGCGCCTGCTGGAACAGCTCGTTCGCCTTCTCGGGGTCGGTCTCCGAGATACCATCTGCGAGCAGCTGGTCGAACTCGGGGTTGGAGTAGTCGCCGTCGTTGGAACCGGCGTTGGTGGCGTACAGCGGGCCCAGGAAGTTGTACAGACCCGGGTAGTCCGCCTGCCAGCCGGTGCGGAACGCGGTCTGGATCGAGCGGTCGGTGACCTTGCCACGCAGCTCAGCGAAGGTCGGGTACGGTGCACCCGAGGCCTCGATGCCGAGGGTGTTCTTGATCGAGTTCACCGTCGCGTCGACCCAGGCCTGGTGGCCGCCGTCGGCGTTGTACGCGATCTGGAACTCGCCGTCCCACGGGCTGATCTCGTCGGCCTGAGCCCACAGATCCTTGGCCTTCTCGGGGTCGTAGTCCAGCACCTCACTGCCCTCGAGCTCGTCGGTCCAGCCGTCGATCACGGGAGAGGTGAAGTCGCTCGCCGGGGTGCGGGTGCCCTGGAAGATCACGTCGGTGATCTCCTCACGGTTGATCGACATCGACAGCGCCTGACGACGCAGCTGGCCCTCCTCGCCACTGAAGTGCGGCAGGCGCTCGGGGATCGTGAACGACTGGAAGATCGCCGCCGGCTGGTTCACCGCGCGGTCGCCCAGGTCGGACTCGAAGGTCTCGAACGCCGAGTCGGGAATCGCGTCGAGCACGTCGAGCTCGTTCCCCAGCAGGTCGGAGTACGCCGCGTCCTGCGTGGCGTAGAACACGATGTTCAGGCCGCCGTTGGCGGGCGTCCGAGGCCCGTCGTAGTCGGGGTTGACGACCAGGTTGATCCCGACGTCGTGCTGCCAGGCGCCTTCACCGTCGAGCATGTACGGGCCGTTGCCGATCGGGTTCTCGCCGAACGCTTCGATGTCCTCGAACGCGACATCGGGCAGCGGGTAGTACGCCGAGTATCCGAGGCGCTGCGCGAAGTCGGACGCCGGCTTGTTCAGCGCGATGGTGAACGTGTGGTCGTCCACCTGCTCCAGGCCGGTGAGCTCGGAGTCCTCGTCGTAGCTGAAGCCCTCGATGTCCTCGAAGAAGTAGCTCGAGAGCTGCTCGTTCGACGCCAGCGCGCCGTAGTTCCACGCCTTGATGAAGTTGTCGGCGGTGACCTCCTCGCCGTTCGTGAAGGTCAGTCCCTCGCGGATCTTCACGGTCAGATTCTGCGGGTCGTCGACCGTGATCTCCTCGGCCACGTCGTTGAACACGGAGCCGTCGGCCGCGTAGCCGATGAGACCGGCGAAGATCGCGTCGAGGATCTTTCCGCCGCCGACCTCGTTGGTGTTGGTCGGGATGAGCGGATTCTGCGGCTCCGATCCGTTGACCTTGATGATGGCGCTCGAGTCGACGTCGGATGTGTCGTCGCCGGCATCGGGATTGTCGGATCCCGCGCAGCCGGAGAGTGCCAGGGCACTCGCCGCCAGCAGCGCGAGTCCCGCCAGGGTGATCTTGTTGCGCTTCACTGTGTCCTCCTGTGGACCGGTACAAGCACGCGCTCGTCGTCGAGCGCGCCGATGCTTTGAGCGTAGTCCTGTCGCGGCGACACAGACAGTTTCCGTTAATGAACCGTTACTGAACTGTCGTTCGGAAAAGAGGAGAGCCCGCCCCGGCGCGATGGCGGGACGGGCTCTCGAAGCAGCGGGCGGATGCTAGGCGAACGCCTCCACGGGAGGACACGCGCACACCAGGTTGCGGTCGCCATACGCCTGATCGATGCGGCGCACCGGCGGCCAGTACTTCGTCGCGACCAGCGAGCGGACCGGGTAGGCGGCCTCCTCGCGGGTGTAGGCGTGCTCCCACTCCCCCGCGATCAGCGACGCCGCGGTGTGCGGCGCGTTCACAAGCGGGTTGTCGGATGCCGGCCAGCGGCCGCTCGCTGTGGCATCCGCTTCCGCCTTGATCTCGATCATCGCCTCGATGAACCGTTCGATCTCGGCGAGGTCCTCCGACTCCGTGGGCTCGACCATGAGGGTCCCTGCCACCGGGAAGGACATGGTCGGCGCGTGGAACCCGTAATCGATCAGTCGCTTGGCGACGTCGTCGACCGTGATACCGGTGGCCTCGCGGAGCGGACGCAGGTCGAGGATGCACTCGTGCGCGACGCGCCCGTTCTCACCTGCGTACAGCACCGGGTAGTGCTCGGCCAGCCGCGCGGCGATGTAGTTCGCCGACAGCACCGCCGCGGCCGTGGCCTGGCGGAGCCCCTTGGCGCCCATCATCCGCACGTACGCCCAGGAGATCGGCAGCACCCCGGCCGAGCCGTACGGCGCGGCCGAGACCGGTCCGCCCTCGAACGCGAACCCACCCGCGTGCTCGGCGCGCTGAGCCATCGGGTGCCCAGGCAGGTACGCCGCGAGATGCGCCTTCGCCGCCACGGGGCCGACACCCGGTCCGCCACCGCCGTGCGGTATGGCGAAAGTCTTGTGCAGGTTGAGGTGCGACACGTCGCCACCGAGGTCGCCGAATCGGGCGTAGCCGAGCAGCGCATTCAGGTTCGCACCGTCGACGTACACTTGGCCGCCGGCTTCGTGCACCGCCGAGGTGATCTCGACCACCTGCTGCTCGTACACACCGTGCGTGGAGGGGTAGGTGATCATCAGGGCGGAGAGCTCGTCGGAGTGCTGGGCGATCTTCGCCCGCAGGTCGTCGAGGTCGACGTTGCCCTGCTCGTCGCACGCCACGACGACGACCTTCATGCCCGCCAACACCGCGGATGCCGCGTTCGTGCCGTGCGCCGATGACGGGATGAGGCACACGTCGCGCTGCGTGTCGCCGTTCGCGAGGTGGTACCCGCGGATGGCCAGGAGGCCGGCCAGCTCGCCCTGCGACCCCGCGTTCGGCTGCAGCGAGACGGCGTCGTAGCCGGTGACCTCGGCCAGCCATCCCTCGAGCTGCTCGATCATGTCGAGCGACCCCTGCACGTCCGATGCCGGGGCGAACGGATGCAGCTGCCCGAACTCCGGCCAGGTGACCGGCGCCATCTCGGTGGCCGCGTTGAGCTTCATCGTGCACGAGCCGAGCGGGATCATCCCGCGGTCGAGCGCGTAGTCCCGGTCGGCGAGCTGCTTCAGGTATCGCATCATGGCGGTCTCCGAGCGGTGCGCGTGGAACACCGGGTGCGTGAGGTACTCGTCCTCGCGCAGCAGCGCCTCCGGCAGAGCTCCGGTCGAGCCGGCACCGAAGGCGGAGCGTTTCGTCTCGTCGCTGCGCTCCTCGCTCAACGACCGGGAGGGGGAAGCCCCGAAGACGGTCGCGACACGATGCAGGTCGGTGATGGTCGTCGTCTCGTCAACGGCGATGCCGACGGTGTCGGCATCCACCAGGCGCAGCAGGATGCCGGCCTCGTGCGCCCGCGCGACGAGCGCTTCGGCTTCGCCGGGAGTGCGCGCGGTGATCGTGTCGAAGAACCCGTCGTGCACGATCTCGACACCGGCCTCGACGAGCCAGTCACGAAGACGGGCGGCCTTCGCAGCGGCGGCGGCGGCGATCGCGCGGAGCCCGTCCGGACCGTGATAGACCGCATACATCGACGCCATGACGGCCAGCAGCACTTGAGCGGTGCAGATGTTCGAGGTGGCCTTCTCGCGGCGGATGTGCTGCTCGCGGGTCTGCAGGGCGAGGCGATAGGCGGGCCTGCCCTCGGCATCCTGCGACACACCCACCAGGCGACCCGGCAGCTGTCGCTCCAGGCCCGACCGCACCGACATGTAGCCGGCGTGCGGACCGCCGAACCCCATCGGAACCCCGAAGCGCTGGGTGGTGCCCACTGCCACGTCGGCGCCCATCGACCCCGGCGAGCGCAGCAGGGTGAGCGCGAGCAGGTCGGCCGCGACGACGGCGAGGCCGCCCGCGACGTGCGCAGCGTCGATCACCGCAGACGGATCCCACACCCGCCCCGAGGCGCCCGGGTACTGCAGGAACACGCCGAACAGCTCGGTCGGCAGCTCGTCACCAGCCGCGAGGTCGCGTTCGACGAGCTCGACGCCGACGGCATCCGCTCGAGTGGCGAGCAGCGCCTTGGTCTGCGGCAGCGCGTCGGCGTCGACGACGAACAGGTTCGAGGCCGACTTCGAGGCGCGTCGGGCCAGCAGCATCCCCTCGGCGACCGCGGTGGACTCGTCGAGCATCGACGCGTTCGCGGTCGACAGCCCGGTGAGATCGGACACCATGGTCTGGAAGTTGATCAGCGCCTCCAGGCGACCCTGCGAGATCTCGGGCTGATACGGCGTGTACGCCGTGTACCAGGACGGGTTCTCGAGAACGTTGCGCTGGATCACCGACGGCGTGAACGTGCCGTAGTAGCCCAGGCCGATCATCGGCCGGTTCACGCGGTTGCGCGATGCCAGCGAGCGCATCTCGGCGAGCGCCTCGGCCTCGGTGGCGGCCGGCGGGATCACCGACTCGGCGCTGGCCGAAGGGGTGAAGATCGCGGCGGGCACGGCCTGACGCATCAGCGTCTCGACGGGTCCGGCGTCCTCTGTCGGGTCTGCGGGGATGCCGAGGACACCGAGCATGTGCTGCTGCGCCTCGGCCGGCGTTCCGATGTGACGGTCGGCGAACGAGACCACCCTCAGCCCTCCGTGATCGCGAGGTACGCGGCGCGGTCGAGCAGGCCGTCCAGCGCGCCGTCCGCCACCTCGACCTTGATCAGCCAGCCCGCGTCGAACGGTCCCGAGTTCACCAGCGAGGGGTCTTCGACGACCGTCTCGTTGACCTCGACGACGCGGCCCGACACCGGCGCGTAGATCTCGCCGACCGACTTCGTCGACTCGATCTCGCCCACGACCGAGCCTGCGGTGATGGTCGTCCCGACAGCGGGCAGCTCGACGAACACGACGTCACCCAGCTTGTCGGCGGCGTAATCGGTCACACCGAGCGTCACGACTCCGGCGCCGGACGGGTCGTCCGCGACCCACTCGTGCTCTTCGCTGTACTTGAGGGCGTTGAGATCGGTCATTTCTTCCTCCGGTAGAAAGGCAGGGTGGTCACGGTCGCGGGGACGAGGGTGCCCCGCACATCAAGGAATACTCCGGTTCCCTCGGCGGAGGAACCGGCGTCGACGTAGGCCATCGCGATCGGATGCCCGAGGGTGGGGCTCAGGGCCCCGCTGGTGATCTCGCCGATCTCGGCGCCGTCGGCGTCGCGCACGAGGTAGCCGGCGCGCCCGGCGCGGCGGCCCTCAGCCGTGAGGCCGACCAGCACCCGCGCCCCCTCGCCGGAGGTCGCCGAGTCCTGGCCGACGAATCGGTCCTTGTCGGCGGCGACCACCCGGCCGAGACCGGCCTGGGCCGGCTGGGTCTCCAGGGTGAGTTCGTGGCCGTACAGCGGCATGCCGGCCTCGAGGCGCAGCGTGTCGCGAGCGGCGAGACCCGCGGGCACGAGCCCGTGTTCCTCGCCCGCGGCGAGCACGGCGTCCCAGAGCGAGCCGGCATCGCGCGCGTCGACGAGCAGCTCGAAGCCGTCCTCGCCGGTGTAGCCGGTGCGCGCGAGCAGCAGTGGCTTGCCCGCGTACGTCGCGCTCGCCCAGGCGTAGTACTTCTGATCGCTCCACGGGATGCTGACTTCGTCGATGCCTGCGGTGGCGGCGAGGATCTGCTCGGCGGCGGGCCCTTGCACGGCGATGAGCGCGTAGTCGTCCGAGACGTCGGCGACCTCGACATCGAAGTCGCCTGCGCGCTGCGCGAGCGCCTCGGCCACGGCATCCCTGTTGCCGGCGTTGGAGATGATGAGGAAGTCGTCGTCCTGCAGACGGTAGACGATGACGTCGTCGATGATGCCGCCGTGCTCGGCCAGCAGCAGTGAGTACTTCGCCTTGCCGACAGCGAGCGCCGACAGCCGGCCGGCCAGCGCGTAATCGAGGAAGGCGGCCGCATCCGCACCGCGGACGGTGAACTCGGCCATGTGCGAGATGTCGAAGATGCCGGCGGCCTGACGCACCGCGTGGTGCTCGGCGAGGTCGGAGGTGTAGCGCACCGGCATCTGCCAACCGCCGAAGTCGGTGAACGATGCGCCGAGCGCCTCGTGGCGCTCACGTAAGGAGGTGTAGCGCGGTTCGGTCATGGAGTTCTCCCGGTCGGGATCGGGCGGAGCGGCGTCCGCGCCGCTCCCTGGAACTCCCCCTCTGTCATGGGCCTGAGAGCTTCACCCTCCAAGGAGGGCTTTCACCGTCGGCGGATGCCGGAGCATCGCTTTCCAGAGCGGCCGGACCTGCGCGGTGGGGGTACCTGAGAGATTGGCGGGGAGGCTTGCTCCTTCGGTGCCCGGCTGCGTGCACCGGGCTCTCCCGCACGGGTCGTACGGCCATGTGTTCGGTTGTGGCCCCAGTGTAGCCGTTGCCGGGCCGCGCCGAGGGACCTCTAAGCTCATCGATGTGAGTGACGAGACCGGCGAGCACGACGCGATCCGCGTCGCCGTCTCGGCCGTCATCTTCTCGCTGCGGTCCGCGCAGGATGGCGACCGGCTGATGCTGCCGCTCGTCCGCCGCACCCGCGACCCGCACCGCGGCATGTGGGCGCTTCCCGGCGGCTGGCTCGACCCAGCCGAAGACCTCGACGCCGCGGCATCGCGCACCCTCGCCGAGACGACCGCGCTGATGCCCAGCTATCTCGAACAGCTCTACACCTTCGGGGATGTCGACCGATCCCCGACACGGGTCGTCTCGATCGTGTACTGGGCGCTGCTGCGCTCCGACCTCGTCGACGCGCAGCGCTCGGCTGCCGGCGCGCCCGAGAACGTGGAATGGTTCGACGTCGACGACCTGCCCGCCCTCGCCTTCGATCACAACCGCATCGCCGCATACGCCCTCGACCGGCTGCGCAACAAGGTCGGCTACAGCACGATCGCCGCAGGCCTGCTCCCCGACGAGTTCACGCTCACCGAGCTGCGCGAGGTGTACGAAACGGTGCTCGGTCGCCGGCTCGACCCGTCGAACTTCCGGCGCCTGCTGGAGGGCTCCGACGAGCTTGTGCCCACCGAGCACTTCCGCACCGGTAAGCACCGCCCCGCCCGGCTGTACCGCTATCACGGCTAGCTCCGACCGCAGACGGGGCCGCAACCCGCAGGATTGCAGTTCTGGTCAAATCGACATAATCTGTCAGCGAGCACAGTAAGTGTCAGATCGACCAGAACAGGCGACGCCCGATGTCCACGCTCTCCCTCTCCCCCGCTGACCCATCGGTCGACCACGTCCTCCAGGCGATCGTGTTGGGCGCCTCCACCGAGGCGACCTGCTCCACCGACCTCGCAGCGGCCCCCTGGCACTTCGACGCCCGCCCCGGGTACGGCCCGGGCTCTTCCATGGGCGACGTCATCCCCGTCGGTGCCCCTCGGCAGGGAGAGCTGCCCCCCGAGTACCGCGAAGCCGGCGAGGACGAACTCGACGCCCGAATCCGCACCGCGAAGCAGACGCTCGGCGACCGGGTGGTGGTGCTCGGGCACTTTTACCAGCGCGAGGAAGTCGTACGTCACGCCGACTACGTCGGCGACTCCTTCCAACTCGCCGGAGCGGCGAAGCGGCGCCCCGATGCCGAGGCGATCGTCTTCTGCGGGGTCCACTTCATGGCCGAGACCGCCGACCTGCTCTCCGGAGCAGATCAGGCGGTCATCCTCCCCAACCTCGCGGCCGGATGCTCGATGGCCGA
>JAPSIX010000027.1:0-3429 GCA_031178475.1 Microbacterium sp.
GCGGCGACATCGTGTCGGGCATGCTGGGCGGGCTCGTCATCGGCTCACTGCTGGACGGGTTCCTGGACTAGGCCGGGCACGGAAGAGGCGCCGGCTGGCCCTTCGACGGACTCAGGGACCCAGCACGGCGCCTCTTTTCGGTTCAGGACGCGAGCGCCTCTTCGGACGGCGGCGCCTGCGTCGTGAGCGAGATCACACCGTAGTCCCAGCCCTTGCGGCGATAGACGACACTGGGGTGGTCGGTGCGCACGTCGACGAACAGGAAGAAGTCGTGCCCGACCAGCTCCATCCGGTCGACGGCCTCCTCGATGCTCATCCACTCCGGCTCGAACGTCTTGGTGCGGATGACGACCGGCGAGTAGTCCTCCTCCTCTTCGGGCTGCACCGGGATCGTCCCGGTCGCGACCGCCTCGAGCACGTCGACCGACGCCGGCTGCACATCGATGCCGGTCAGCGAACCGCTGCCCTTCTCGAAGTGCGCCCCGCGCGGGTGGTGCCGGCCGTCTATGCGCTTCTCCTTGGCGCGACGCAGCTGTTCAGCGAGCTTGTCGAGGGCGAGGTCCAATGCGGTGAACTTGTCCGCGTCCACGGCTTCCGCCCGCACCACCGGACCCTTGCCGAGGAGCGTGAGCTCCACGGTCTCATCCGGCACCCGGCCGTTGCGGTAAGCGCGGTGCGTGACCTTGACCTCGAGCCGGAGGGCCTTCGGCGCAAGCGTCTGGATGCGCGCGACCTTCTCCTCGACAACCGAACGGAACCGGTCGGAGATGCTCACTCCGACGCCGACGATGCTCGTTTCCATCACTGCCTCCTTGTTCCGGTCCTCCCGGCCAAGGGCGGACCATGGTCGCCTTGTGATGCCCTACCGTAGTCGCCGGATGGCGGGATGTCACTACCCGCTTCACCGGCGCGCCGCGCTCGCGCCCCTGCGCGGAGTCGCCGCAAGCGTCACCGCGCACACGGCGCGCATCCCCGCGTCGGCGAGCGCACGAGCAGCCTCGTCGAGGGTGGCGCCGGTGGTGACGACATCGTCCACGATCACCACCTGGCCTCCCGCCGGCCGCGCGCCCGTGACGCGCATGCTCCCTGCGACGTTGCGGGCCCTTTCGGTGCGGCCGAGAGCGCGCTGGTCTCCGGTGCGACGCGCAGGAGCGAGCAGGCGGTGCGATTCGAACCCGGCGCGCGCGATCAGCAGCTCCGGCACCCGGTAGCCGCGCCGTCGGAACGCGGCGCGAGTGGTGGGCACCGGCACGATGACGCAGCCGCCGGCATCCGCTTCGCCGAGTGCGGTCCGCAGCGCCTCGCCGAGTGGGCGGGCGAGCATCGTCGCGCCGTCCTCCTTCACCCGCCGGATGCAGCGAGCGGCGACGCCTTCGTACGGCAGGGCGGCGTGCACCCGCAGGCCGGCCGGGGTGCATACGTCGATGCCCGCCGGGGCCAGCTGCCCACGGCACGCGTCGCACAGGAGTGTGGCGGGTGCGTCGCAGCCGGGGCAGTCGGCCCCGAGCAGGAAGGCGAGCACCTCTCGCCCGATCTCGCGGGCGAGCTGACGGGATGAAGGCATGACCCGAGCATGCCGGATGCCCGACGGCTCCGAGTGCGGAATCCCACCGTCGGTGCAGAACGCGGCCGGTTCTCGCCGATGTGCAGAGCGAACCGCTCGGGTCAGTACCCGGCGTGGGTGGCGAGCACGCGGACGTCCGGGAACCACTCCTGCCACGATGAGCCGCGCTGCGCGTACACGATGCCGTCCGAGCCGAGCACGCGCACGCCACCGGGAATGCGGGCGCCGGCGAGCGAGGTGGCACCGGGTGGGGCGCCGGTCTCGGATGCGGGGCCGCCCACGGTGTGCGTCGTCAGCAGCGGATCGACGGCGTTGGAGAGCACCAGAACGGCATCCGAGCCCTGCCAGCCGAGCCCCTGGGCAGCGCCGGTGAGCCGAGCGACTTCCCTCGTCTGGCCGAGTTCCGTCGGCGCACCGCCTTCTCCGCGCAGCACCGCGGCGACGA
This sequence comes from Microbacterium sp., assembly GCA_031178475.1. Classification (GTDB taxonomy): domain Bacteria; phylum Actinomycetota; class Actinomycetes; order Actinomycetales; family Microbacteriaceae; genus Microbacterium. Next base: position 2,010 of record JAPSIX010000027.1, read on the forward strand.
CGAGCCGGCGCTGTCCGCTGCCGCTCACCACGATGGCCGCCACCCTGGCGCCGTCGGCCGAGACCCGCAGGTGGCTGATGGCCGCGGCGTCCGGCCACGCCTGCGCGATCGGGTGCGAGACGGGTTCGCCGTCCGAGGCGGTGAGCGCCGACGGCCGATCGCGCGGCACCGTCCAGGTGAATCCGAACGGGTCGACGGAGGGCTGGATGAGCCCGGAACGGGTGTCCAGCTCGGTCGTGTCCCCGTCGGTCACCGCGTGCACTGCACCGTCGGCCATCTGCACCGCGGCCATGGCGCCGTCGGCCGCCACGTCGATCGCGGCGATCGGGTCTGCGAACTTCGCGATCTGCGCGGTGATACCCGGCAGGGGCGACACCTCGTCGCCCCTCGTGCGTCCGAACGTCTCTGCGGTGAGCACGAGCACGCCCGGCTCCACCGACGGCACATCCAGCGCCACCCGATTCGCGTCGAGCGGGCTTCCGTCGACGCTGAAGCGCACCTCGGTCACGCCGACGCCCGACAGGCTCGCCTCCAGCTGAGTGCGCATGCGGGCGAGCGACGCGGGTGACGCCGACAACGCCGAGCGCGTCAGCGACACCTCCGCGATCTGCGACGAGTCAACCGGCACCGCATCACGCGCCAGGGTGATGTCGTCGGTGAAGGCGGTGCGCACGGCCGGTGCCAGCCAGGCGCTCGGCTCACCGGCCACCAGTGCGCGCGTGATCGTGGTCGCCATCGATCCGCGCCGCGGGAACCACCGCACATCGGGCACGAGATGGGTCCAGCTCTGGTCGAAGTACTGCAACGCGTGCTTGCGGTACACCTGGGTGAAGCTGTCACGATCGAGCACGATGCCGTGCGGCGCCTCCGAGATGCGCCACTCGCCGCCTTCCGGACGCTCCAGCCGGAACGAGGTCGTCGCGGTGCCGGGATCCGCGGTGTAGGCGCCGGTAGCGTCCAGGCTGGCGATCTGGTCCAGCTCCACGCGCACCTCTGCGGAGGTGGCGTCCTCCGGCGCGTCACCGGGCACGTCCGCCGTGAGGGCGCGCGACGAGACGGTCTCGTCTACCGTGACCCCGGTCTCCGGCTTCCAGGTCGCGCGCAGATCCTCGGTGAGGAACTCCCGGGCGGTCGCCCAGCCCTCGGCCGGCGTGATCGCCGCCAGCAGGAAGCCCGAGACGATCTCCCTCGGGTCGGCTCCGGGCATGGGACCGGATGCGATCGGCGTGAAGTCGGGCACCTCGCCGTCGTCGCCCAGGGCGAGGCCCACGTTGACCGGCCCAGCCGTGGGCAGCCCGGCGCAGGCCGCGAGAGAGAGAGCCGCCGCAGCGACGACGATCGCCTTCAGCGCCCGTGCGAGTCTCATGCGTCCTCCTGTTCAGCGGATGCCTGTTCAGCGGATGCCTGTTCAGCGGATGCC
>JAPSIX010000027.1:3529-16572 GCA_031178475.1 Microbacterium sp.
CCTGTTCAGCGGATGCCTGTTCAGCGGATGCCTGTTCAGCGGATGCCGTGCCGCGGGCGCTCTGGGCCGGCGGCACCCGGATCGGCTCGGTCACGCCGGTGAGGCCGGACAGCGTGTCCTGCGGCTCCAGCGACAGGGGGCCGGCACCGTCGGCGGCGCCCGGTGTGCGCGGGATGGTCAGCACGAAGTGCGATCCCGCGCCGAGTTCCGACCACACCTCCAGGGTGCCGCCGTGCAGATGCGCGTCGCCCAGTGCGATGGAGAGGCCGAGGCCTGTCCCGCCGATGGTTCTCCGCCGCGACGGGTCGGCCCGCCAGAATCGGTCGAACACCCGCTCGGCCTCTTCGGGCCGCATGCCCATGCCGAAGTCCCGCACGCCGACGGCCACCGCGTGCTGGTTGCTGTCCACCGTGACGACGATCGGGTTCCCTTCACCGTGCTCGATGGCGTTGCCGATCAGGTTGCGCAGCACGCGCCGCACCCGGCGCGGGTCCATGTCGACCGGGGAGTACCCGCCCGGTGCGACCAGACGCAGCTCGGTGTCGTGCGAGGCGGCGAGCGGGCCCAGCTGCTCGACGACCTCCTCCGCCAGCTGCGCGAGGCTCGTGGCCTCCACCTCCAGCTGCACCGAGCCCGCGTCGTAGCGGCTGATCTCGAGCAGGTCGGCCAGGAGGGTCTCGAACCGCTGCACCTGGGCGTGCAGCAGTTCGGCGGTGCGCGCCGTGGTGGCGTCGAAGGCGTCGCGCTGGTCGTTGATCATCTCCGCGGCGAGCCGGATGGTGGTCAGCGGCGTGCGCAGCTCGTGGGAGACATCGGAGACGAAACGCTGCTGAACGAGCGAGAGCTCGGCCAGCTCCTTGATCTGAGACTCGATGCTGTCGGCCATGGCGTTGAACGACCGCCCGAGCGTGGCCAGTTCGTCCTCACCGCGCACAGGCAGACGCACCTCGAGATCGCCGGAGGCGAGCCGAGCACTGGTCTCGGCCGCCTCGATGATCGGGGACGACACCGAACGCAGCACGAGCCACGAGATCGCCGCGACGATCCCCACCAGGGCGATCCCCGCCAGCCACAGGGTTCGCTGCACGAACAGCAGGGTCTCCTCGGCATCCGAGAGGTCGTAGGCGATGTAGACCTCGTACACGCCGACGTCCGGCACGAGCAGCTGCTGGCCGACGACGATGCCCGCCGCCGTGCTGCCGTCCGGCTGCGGCAGCGGGATCGACTGCCAGGCTTGCCGGTCGCTCATGCTCTTGACCCGCTCGCGCAGTCCGCTGCTGAGATGGTCGGCGGTGAGCTGGTTCGTGAATCCGGGCGGCGCGAAGCCGGAGCCGTACAGGTCAGCCGGGAATCCGGCGATCCTCGTCGAGGACGCCGCGCGGCCGAGTTCGTCCTGCACGGACCGCCACAGTGTGAACATCGCGGTTCGGTCGTCACCGACGTCGGCCGAATCGAGGACCTTCTGCGCCTGAGCGACGGCGCCCTTCGCGTTGTCGAGCGCCTCGTCCTTGCGCGATTCGAACAGGTCGCTGCGGATCACGAGCGCCATCGTCACGCAGGTGATGAAGATGGCCAGGGATGTCAGCAGCAGGGTGATGGCGATCGTGCGGAACCGCATGGAGCGGGTCCAGACGGTGGCCAGCGCGTCGGGCCACCGCCGCGGTTGCCGCCACAGCGCCGTCGGCACCGGCGCGGGGCTCGTGGCGATCATGGCGCGCTCCTAGCCGGCGCTCCCGGCACGGTACCCGACCCCGCGCACGGTCATGACGATGCGCGGATTGTCCGGGTCGATTTCCACCTTCGCGCGCAGACGCTGCACATGCACGTTCACCAGCCGGGTGTCGGCCTTGTAGTGGTAGCCCCACACCTGCTCGAGCAGCATCTCGCGCGAGAACACCTGCTGCGGCTTGGATGCCAGTGCCACCAGCAACTGGAACTCCAGCGGCGTGAGCGCGATGGGCGTCGTACCGCGGCGCACCTCGTGCGCGTCGACGTCGATGGTGAGGTCCCCCACGCGCAGCACCTCGGTGCCGCTCTGCGGGGTGGGGCGCAGCCGGGTTCGGATGCGCGCGACGAGCTCCTTGGGGTTGAACGGCTTGACGATGTAGTCGTCCGCTCCGACCTCGAGTCCGCGCACCACGTCGGCGGTGTCGCTGCGGGCGGTGAGCATGATGATGGGCACCCCGGACTCGCTGCGGATGCGGGTGCAGATCTCGATCCCGTCCATCCCGGGCAGCATGAGGTCGAGCAGCACCAGATCCGGACGAGCAGCCCGCCATTCGTCGACGGCGCGGGAGCCGTCGGCGCAGAACAGCGCTTCGAACCCTTCGGTGCGCAGCACGATGCCGATCATCTCGGCCAGCGCCGTGTCATCGTCGACCACGAGAATCCGCGAGGTCATCTTCAGCCCAGCCCCATCTTTCTCTCCGCAGCGGCGGCGAGCACCCAGCGCGACCGCAACTCGTCACAGCCTACTTGAGAATCCTTCCGTGGCCAGGGATGTGGATGCTGTCGGTGCGCCCCGCCCGATGTGCCACGATGGGAGGGCACATCGGAGGGAGTGCGCCGTGAGCGGTCAGACCTGGACACCGGCCCCGAAACGGGGTGTGATCCCACTGCACCCGATGACGTTCGGGATGCTGCTGGGCCGCGCCTTCAGCGCCCTGCGGCACAACCCGAAGGTGCTCTTCGGGTTCGCGGTCGCAGTGCAGCTCGGAGTGACCTTCGCCACTGTCGCCGTCATGGTGCTCGTGCTCGGCCTCACGTTCGGGCGCCTGTCGACCGTGCCCGCGGGTTCACCCGACTACGGCCCCATCCTGGCCGGCACCATCGCCATCAACGTGATCGCCGGTGTGGTGCTCGCCCTGGCCAGCATCGCGTTCACCGCCGTGGTGCAGGGTCTGGTGGCCGCCGACGTGTCGTTCGCGGCGATCGGGCGCAAGGCGCCGTTGCGGCTGCTCTGGAGCAGGGTGCGACCGGCCTTCTGGCGGTTGTGGGCTTTCGCGCTGCTGCAGGCGTTCGCCGTGATCGCCGGGCTGGCCCTCCTCGCCGGGGTGGTGTTGGGCGTGCTGGCCGGCACCGGCTTCGAAGCAGCAGGGGTCGGCGTCTCCGTGCTCCTCGGGATCCTGCTCATCCTCGCCGGCATCCCGCTGTTCGTGTGGCTGGCGACCAAGCTGCTGCTGGTGCCGTCAGCGCTCGTCCTCGAGCGCGCCACCCTGCGCACTGCCCTCGTGCGGTCGTGGCGGCTCACGCGAGGACGCTTCTGGGTCGCGCTCGGCGTGATGTTCCTCATCGGCGCGGTCATGGGACTGGCCGCGCAGGTGGTCAGCATCCCCGGGACGATCATCACCTCCGTCCTGTCCGGGATCATCGCGCCCACCGGCTCGGAGGATCCCTCGGCGATCATCGGGCTGATCGCCGCGACCGTGCTGCCTCAGGTGCTCGTGCTCGCCGTGCAGGCCATCACGCTCGTCGTGCAGGGCACCGGGGCGACGCTCATCTACCTCGACAGCCGGATGCGCTACGAGGGCCTGGACCAGACCCTCATCGCCTTCGTCGAGCGCAGCGCTCTGGGCACCTCGGACGACGATCTCGGCGACCCCTACGCCGTGGATGCGTCGCGCGCCGTCTCGCGCACGCCTCCGCCCCGGCCGGCCCCCGGCTACCCCGCAGGCTTCGCCCAGCCCGGGACATACCCCGCCCCCGCCGCCTATCCGGCGTCGTACGGCGCCCCGCAGCCGGGGTATCCGCAGCCGGACCAGCAGTATCCGCCGCAGGCGTACGCGCAGCCCGACTACCCGCCGCCGCCCGCACCGGGGGGACATCACCCGGGGCCGCCGGCCCCCGCCCCACCGGCCCCCGCCCCACCAGCACCTGTTGCGCCGACCTCCCAGCAGACCGACTCCCCACCCGCGCCGAGCCCGTGGGCGCCACCCGGCGGGTCGGCATGAGACTGGTCCCCACCGCGGACGTATTCGTCCCCGACGGGGACGAGGCCCGCGAATGGGCTGAGCAGGAACTGTCCAAGGCGGGCTACCAGGCCGCGAAGCCGACCTGGTTCGACAACCTCATGGCTGACGTCGTCGAGTGGCTGTTCAGCCTGTTCGACCCGCAGGCGTCCGGGAGCATCGCCCCGTTCGCCACCACCCTCGTCGTCATCGTCATCGTCGCCGCGCTCATCGTCGCGCTGCTCATCTGGGGGCGGCCTCGTGCGTCGCGAGCCGTCCAGCGGCGTCATGACCTGCTCGGCATCCGCGATGAGCGCACGGCCGCGCAGCTGCGCGCCGACGCCGAGCGGCGGGCGCGCGAGCGGGACTGGGACCAGGCGGTCGTGCTCCGCTTCCGCGCGCTGGCCCGCGACCTTCTCGAGCGCGACCTCATCGACCCCGCCCCCGGCGCCACGGCGCAGGCGATCGCGCGCGAGGCGCGCGCGCCGTTCCCCGCCTTCGCCGAGCGGCTGCACGCCGCCGCCAGCGCGTTCGACGCGGTCCGCTACCTCCGCCTGCCCGCCGCCGAGGACGACTACCTCGCCCTGGCGGCCACCGACGACGGCCTGCGCGCTGCCTCGCCCGTCTTCGCGGACGCCCCCCAGGCGGTTCCGGCATGACCGCGCTCTCCCCCGCGCCCGAGGTCGCGGCTCGTGCAGCGGATGACGCCCTCGAGCCGACCGGGTCCACCGCCGCAGCGCGGCCGCGCCGGCTGGGGAACGTCCTCGGCTGGCTGTTCGTCGTCGCGCTGCTCATCGGCGTCGCCCTCCTCTCGATGAGGTTCGTCGCCACGCAGCCCGATCTGTCGGGGGCGCTGCATCCGGAGAGCGCGAACCCGGCCGGCGCCAAGGCGCTCGCCGAACTGGTCCGGCAGCAGGGGGTCGAGATCACCATCACCCGCAGCAGGACCGAGGCCCAGGCAGCCGCGCACGGCGATGCCACCCTCGTGCTCGTCGACCCGTTCACGCTCAGCGACGAGGCGGCGGATGAGCTGACATCCAGCGCCGAGCGCACGGTGCTGCTCACCAGCAGCTCGCGCATGCTGCGGTTGCTGGACCTGGGTGAACTCGGCTCGCTCACCGGCGGCATGGTCGAGTCCGACTGCGACGCGCGCGAGTTCGCCCGCGTCGGGCCGATCGAGGCCGTGCGCCTGTTCGAAGCCGCGTCCGGGGTCGAGGCCTGCTTCCGCGACGATTCCGGATCCGCGGCCGTATTGCACTCCGAGCGCGACGGTCGCACGCTCACCCTCCTCGAGGGAGCCCATCTCTTCTCGAACGCCCACCTCGCCGAGGACGGCAACGCGGCCCTGGGCCTCGCCCTGCTCGCACAGACCGACCGCGTGGTCTGGTACGTGCCGTCGTTCGAGGACAGCGACATCAGCGGCGAGCAGCAGGACACGCTGGGCTCGCTCACACCCGACTGGGTGACCCCGGCGATCCTGCTCCTGCTGCTGGCCGGCATCGCCGCCGCGTGCTGGCGCGGGCGACGGTTCGGCCCGCTGGTCGCCGAATCGCTTCCCGTCACCGTCCGCGCCTCCGAGACCATGCACGGCCGCGCGCGTCTGACGGCCAGAGCAGCGGATGCCGCGCACGCGGCCGTCGCCATCCGCGAGGGCACCGTGATCCGGTTGTCGCGCCGGCTCGGGCTCAGCGCACGCGCAAGCGCTCAGGAGGTCGCCGACGCGGCATCCGATCGCCTTCGTGTGCCGCGCGGCTCCCTGTACGAGCTCCTCGGCGGCGCGTCTCCCGCAACCGATCGCGACCTGATCGACCTCGCCCGCAGGCTCTCCGAGCTGGAAGCGGCCGTGGAGAACGCCGTCCACACCGAAAGGAACGTCCCGTGACGACCGAGACAACCGCTCCAGCCGCCCTCGACGATGCCGCTCTGCGGCAGGCCATGCACCGGGTGCGGGCCGAGGTCGACAAGGCCGTGATCGGCCAGGCCGGAACAGTCACCGGCCTGCTCGTCGCCCTCCTCGCGCGCGGTCACGTGCTGCTCGAGGGCGTGCCGGGCGTGGCCAAGACGCTCGTGGTGCGCAGCTTCGCGCGCGCGATCGGGCTCGACACCAAGCGGGTGCAGTTCACCCCCGACCTGATGCCGGGAGATGTCACCGGATCGCTCGTCTACGACGCGCGCACCGGCGAGTTCGAGTTCCGCGCCGGCCCGGTGTTCACGAACATCCTGCTCGCCGACGAGATCAACCGAACCCCTCCCAAGACGCAGGCGGCGCTGCTGGAGGCGATGGAGGAGCGCCAGGTGTCGGCCGACGGCACCAGCCGCCCGCTGCCCGAGCCGTTCCTCGTCGCGGCGACCCAGAACCCCGTCGAGCATGAGGGCACGTACACACTGCCCGAGGCCCAGCTGGACCGCTTCCTCATGAAGCTCGTCGTCGGGATGCCGGAGCGCGACGCCGAGGTCTCGGTGCTGCGTCTGCACGCCGAGGGCTTCTCGCCGCGCACACTGACCGGCGTGAACGCGGTCGTGAGTGCCGAGGAGATCCGGGCCGCGCAGGGTGCGGCCGCGCGCGTGCAGGTGACCGACGACGTGCTGGGCTACGTCGTCGATCTCGCTCGAGCCACCCGCCAGTCGCCTTCCGTCGAGCTGGGCGCCAGCCCTCGCGCATCGACCGCCCTGCTCGGCGCCGCCAAGGCGTGGGCCTGGCTGAACTCGTCGACGGCAGTGACGCCGGATCATGTGCAGATGATGCTCATGCCGGTGTGGCGGCATCGGCTCCAGTTGCGCCCCGACGCGCAGATGGAGGGCGTGTCGGCCGATGCCGTGCTGCAGTCGGTCGTTCAGCAGACCCGGGTGCCGATCTGAATGTTCGTCTCCGCGCTTCCCGCGCTGCTCCTCGCGCTCGGCGTCGTGCCGGTCGTGCTGCTCAGCGCGCTCGGCGTGCCGGTGTGGGCAGTGTTCGGCGGATGGCTGCTGCTGTGCATTCTGCTCATCGCCCTGGACGTGGCCCTCGCCGCGAGCCCGAGAGCCGTGGTCGTCTCCCGGCAGGTGCCAGCCCGCGCCCGCCTGGATGAGACGGTGATGACCGCCGTCGCCGTGCACAACACGGGCACACGGACGCTGTACGCGCGGCTGCGCGATGCGTGGCAGCCGACCGCGGGCGCGCCGGCCGAGCGCGTGCAGCTCACCGTCCCTGCGGGTGAGCGCCGCCGGGCGCAGATTCCCCTTCGGCCGCGTCGCCGTGGCGAACTCGTCAGCGAGTTCGTGGTGATCCGCTCCCGCGGACCGCTGGGCATCGCCGGAAGGCAGGCCACGCACGACGTCCGCGGTGCGTTGCGCGTGCTGCCGGCGTTCTCGTCGCGCAAGCATCTGCCGTCGCGGCTGGCCCGCCTGCGGGAGCTGGACGGCAACACATCGATCCAGGTACGAGGACAGGGCACAGAGTTCGACTCGCTGCGGGAGTACGTCCGGGGCGACGACGTGCGCTCGATCGACTGGCGGGCCACCGCCCGCGCCGGAACGACGATGCTGCGCACCTGGCGACCCGAGCGCGACCGGCATGTCGTGATCCTCATCGACACCGGCCGCACCGCCGCGGCCCGGGTCGGCGACAGCACCCGCCTGGATGCGTCTCTCGAGGCGGCCCTGCTGCTCGCGGCGCTCGCGGCCCGCGCCGGCGACCACGTGCACCTGCTGATGTACGACCGCGTCGCCCGGGCACGGGTGACCGGCGTCGAGGGTACCGGGCTGCTGCCCGCCCTGACCGACGCCATGGCACCCGTGCACGCGCGTCTGGTGGACACCGACTGGGCCGGGGCGTTCGCCGCAGTGCGCACGCTCACCACCCGGCCGTCGCTCGTCGTCGTACTCACCGCGCAGGATGCGGCCGAGTCCGCGCGCGGCTTCCTCGGAGCGTTCCCGAATGCCTCGCGCGCCACGACCGTACTGGTCGGCTCCGCCACCGACGACAGCATCGGCGACCTCGCGCGGCGCCGTGACTCACGCATGGACGTCTACGTGGCCGCCGCGGCGGAGCGGACGATTCGCGATGCGGAGATCGTCGCGGATGCCGTGCGTCGCGCCGGCGGAGAGGCGATCGCGGCCGATCCGGAGCTGCTGCCTCCGCGCGTCGCCGATCGGTACCTCGAGCTGAAGGCGGCCGGCCGACTCTGACCCGCTTTTTCTGGGTGATTCGTTTTCGATAATGACTCAGGATTAGCTAGGCTGGCGGCATGACCTCGCCCGCCGTCTCCGAGCGCCTGCATGCTGCCGGGCTGCGGGTGACGGCGCAGCGGACCGCCGTCATCGACGCCCTGCTGAGCATGCCGCACGCCTCCGCCGACACTGTGCACAAGAACGTCCGCGAAGCCGTGCCGGGTATCGCGCTGGCGACCGTGCACAGCATCCTCGGTGACCTCACCGACGCCGGCCTGGTGCGCCGCGTCAACCTGCCCGACGTGGGCAGCGCGCTGTACGAGATGCAGCACGCCGACGACAACCACCACCACGTGCAGTGCGTCGGCTGCGGGCGTGTCGAGGACGTTCCCTGCGCCGTCGGGGCTGCCCCCTGCCTGCATCCTTCCCGCGACCACGGCATGCGCATCATCGAAGCCGCGGTCACCTACCGAGCCCTCTGTCCTGAATGTGAAAGGAATGGCAATGGCTGACAAGCCCGCAACCACCACCCAGACCGGCACCCCGGTCGCGAGCGATGCTCACTCGCTCACCGTGGGTGCAGACGGCATCACTGCCCTGCACGACCGCTACCTCGTCGAGAAGCTCGCCTCGTTCAACCGCGAGCGCGTTCCGGAGCGCAACCCGCACGCCAAGGGCGGTGGCGCGTTCGGCGAGTTCGAGGTCACCGAGGACGTCTCGGCCTACACCCGCGCCGCCGTGTTCCAGCCGGGAGCGAAGAGCGAGACGCTGCTGCGCTTCTCATCGGTCGCCGGCGAGCAGGGCTCCCCCGACACCTGGCGCGACGTGCGCGGCTTCGCGCTGCGCTTCTACACCACCGAGGGCAACCTCGACATCGTCGGCAACAACACCCCGACCTTCTTCCTGCGAGACGCGATGAAGTTCCCCGACTTCATCCACTCCCAGAAGCGCCTCGGCGCCTCGGGTCTGCGCGACGCCGACATGCAGTGGGACTTCTGGACCCTCTCCCCCGAGACGGCCCACCAGGTCACCTACGTCATGGGAGACCGCGGCCTCTCGCGCAGCTGGCGCCATCTGAACGGCTACGGCTCGCACACCTACCAGTGGGTGAACGCGGCGGGCGAGCGGTTCTGGGTCAAGTACCACTTCCTCTCCCACCTGGGCGTCGAGCGCATGGACGCCGACGAGGCCGAGCGCATCGCCGGGGCCGACGCCGACCACTACCGCCGCGACCTGTACGAGGCGATCGAGCGCGGCGAATTCCCGAAGTGGGACGTGTACGTGCAGGTCATGCCCTACGACGAGGCGAAGACCTATCGCTACAACCCCTTCGACCTCACCAAGACGTGGTCGAAGAAGGACTACCCGCGCATCAAGGTGGGCACGTTCACGCTGAACCGCAACCCGCAGAATTTCTTCGCCGAGATCGAGCAGGCGGCATTCTCGCCCGGCAACCAGGTACCGGGCACCGGTATCTCGCCCGACAAGATGCTCATGGCGCGCGTGTTCTCGTACGGCGACGCCCAGCGGTACCGCATCGGCGCGAACTTCAACCAGCTGCCGGTCAACCAGCCCCACGCGGCCGAGGTGCGCAACTACATGCACGAAGGCCAGATGCAGTACCACTTCAACCCCGCCGAGCACCGCGTGTACACGCCGAACTCGTACGGTGCGACCGGTGGCCCCGCGGCGGACCCCCTGCTCGGCGTCGAGGCGAGCTGGGAGTCTGACGGCGAGCTCGTGCGCGCCGCGTACACGCTCCGCGAGGATGACAGCGACTTCGGTCAGGCCGGCATCCTGTACCGCGAGGTCTTCGACGACGAGCAGCGCGCTCGTTTCGTGCAGACCCTGGTGGGCCAGTACAACGCTTTGACCGTGCCGGCCATCAAGGAGCGCTTCTTCTGGTACTGGGGTCAGGTCGATCAGGACCTCGAGGCGCAGCTGCGCGCCCTCGCCGGTGCGCCGCTCGGCGAGCCGGAGCCGGTCGGCGTCGGCGAGTGAGCTGACGAACCTGCTGTCTCCGAGGTGCCCTCCGCCCCCGTGGCGGAGGGCACCTCGGCGTGTCCGGTCCCGCACTGCGCACCGGATGCGGAAACATGTGATGCAGTCGGCACCCTGCCGCCCGATGCCGAAGGACCCGATCCGATGACCGACTCGACGCCCGCCCCTGCCCCGTCCCTGGGCGCCAAGCTCGCCGCGGAGGGCTTCGGGTCGTTTCTGCTCGTGTTCGCCGGTCTCGGCACGTTCCTGTTCGCCGGGAACCATTTCACCGATCCTGGCTCGATCCAGACGGTGTACCTCGCCGTCTCGCTCGCGTTCGGCCTGGCGCTCCTCGTCGCCATGTACGCCTTCGGCCCCCTCTCCGGCGGCCACTTCAATCCCGCCGTGACGCTCGGCGTGGCGGCGGCGGGCCGGTTGCCGTGGCGGGAGGTGCTGTCCTACATCGTCGCGCAGCTCGCCGGCGCCGTGGTGGCGACGACCCTGCTCACCCTCATCGGCATGTTCGGGCCGGAGACATGGCTGACCGCCGTGCAGGACGGCGGCTTCGCCAGCAGCGGTTGGGGCGCGCTCTCGCCCGGCGGATTCGGCCTGCTCGCCGCCATCATCATCGAGCTCATCCTGACCGGCATCCTCGTGCTCGTCTTCCTGGGTACCACTCACCCGCAGCGAGGCACCCCGTTGGCAGGGGTCGCGGTCGGCCTCACGCTCGCGCTGATCCACTTCATCAGCATCCCGGTCGACAACGGGTCAGTGAATCCGGCGCGTTCGTTCGCCGCCGCCATCTACGGCGGCATCGAACCCCTGGCCCAGGTGTGGGTGTTCCTCGTGTTCCCCGTCGCGGGGGCGCTGCTCGCCGGTTACGCTTACCGCGCGCTGTTCGACGGCGTCGCGGGCGACGAGATGACGCGCGTCGTCGTCTGAACCGGTCAGCCGGCGGTCAGGGTCGGGGTACCGGCCTCGTACTCGACGAGGTCTCCGCTCTCACCACGGCGCACTGCGCGACGGCCTGTGAAGAGCATGTAGAACAGGAACACGGCGAGCGCGGCGGCACCGATACCGATCTTCACCGGCCACGGCAGGGCTGACCCGGTCACGAAGCCCTCGACGAGCCCCGACAGGGCGAGCGCGAACACCAGGCCGATGGCGATGGTCGCCAGCGCGCGGCCCTCCGACGCCAGCGCCTGCCCCCGGGTGCGATGCCCGGGCGCCGCCCACGCCCAGAAGAGGTGCAGGCCGGCGGCGGCGGCGACGAAGATGCTGGTCAGCTCGAGCAGCCCGTGCGGCAGAATGTGCAGGATCATCGTGTCGAGGTGGCCGTAGGCCGACATCACGGCGGTCGCCGTGCCCAACCCGAGCGCGTTCTGCATGAGCAGCCACACCGGCCACACGCCGGTGACGCCGAACAGCACGCACTGCATGGCCAGCCACGCGTTGTTGGTCCAGACCATACCCGCGAACGACGCGGCTGGCTGGTAGTAGGCGACGAAGTCCTCTTCGGCGTACTGCTGCAGCACGTCCGGCGGCCCGAGCACGGCGATCCGCGACGGGTCGGCGGCGATCCACGCGGCGCTGAGCGCCCAGATCAGGACGAACGCGACCGCGATCACACCGGTCGTGCGCCGAACGCGGAACAGCGCGGCCGGCAACTGCAGCGCGAAGAAGCGGGACGCCTGCGCGACGAACCCATCACCGGCGCCGGTCAGCCGCAGACGGGCTGCGGCGAGGATCGTGGAGAGGTACGCCCCTTGTGGGCTGTCACCGACCGAGGTCTTCAACTCGGCGAGATCAGCGGATGCCGCCCGGTACCGCACGATCAGCTCGTCGATCTGCTCGCCGTTCAGCCGGCGCGTGCGGCTCAGCTGGTCGAGCCGCTCCCACTCGGGGCGGCGCGCGTCACTGAGGGCATCGGCATCCACCTGATTTACTGTACTCATGTCCACACAGATCGCCGACGAGCAGGAGATCCTTTCCGGCGAGGCGGTCGCGATCGACGTGCAGCCGGTCGGGTTCGTGCTGCGCGCGGCCGGCGCTTTGGTCGACATGCTCATCAGCTTCGCGGTGTTCCTCGCGTTCGTGTTCCTGCAGATCTGGCTGTCGAGTCTCGGCCTGATGACCGAGCATCTGTGGCGCATCATCACCATCAGTGCCATGGTGCTGAGCTTCCTCGTGCTGCCGATCACCGTCGAGATGGCCACCCGAGGGCGCAGCGTGGGCAAGTTCATCGTCGGCGGGCGCATCGTGCGGATCGATGGCGGAGCGATCACGTTCCGGCACAGCTTCATCCGCGGCCTGCTCGGTGTGCTGGAGATCTACATGACATTCGGCGGTGCTGCGGTCATCGCCGGAGCGCTCACAGCACGCTCGCAGCGGCTGGGCGACCTCGTCGCGGGCACCTACTCCCAGCGCGTCCGCACGCCCCGACTCGAGCCGCACCTGGCGTATCTGCCGCCGTCGCTCGGGGAATGGTCGCGGATCGCCGACGTCGCCCGGCTGCCCGACCGGCTGGCCAGACGCGTGTCGCAGTTCCTCACGAACGCCGCACGGCTGTCGCCCGCTGCCCGCGTACGCGTCGCGCAGGAGCTGGCGGCCGAGGTCAGCGCGTTCGTGTCGCCGCTTCCTGCGGTCTCGCCAGAGGAGCTCCTGCTGGGGGTGACCGCGCTGCGGCGGGAACGCGAACGCCGAGCGCTGCTGAACGCCGACGAACGCGCCGAACGACTCACGGGCAGACGCGTCCGCGTCTGACCCCGACTGTCATCAGAAGCGGATCGCGTCGATCACCTTCACCCGCAGCGCGACGAGCGCCGGCACGAAGCCGGCCAGCGCACCGACGAGCACCGCAGCCACGAGCCCGCTCGCCGCGGCGCGGATAGGGAACGGCGGGACGTCCACGAGGTACGGGAACATCGACCCGACGAGCATCGGCGAACGCAGCACCGCCACCGCCAG
>JAPSIX010000169.1 GCA_031178475.1 Microbacterium sp.
GATCATGCCGAGACCGTCGAGGTGTTCCGCGTGCCCGTCGCGCAGCTGCTCGACCCCGCCAACCGGTTCACGGCGACGCTGACCCGCACCGGCCGCACCTACCGGGGACCTGCATTCGACGTCGACGGCACCATCGTGTGGGGGTTCACGGCCATGGTGCTGGACGGGCTGTTCGACGCGGCCGGGTGGACCCTGCCGTGGGATCCGTCGGTGCAGCGGCCCGTCGAGGTCTGAGTCGGCCCGGCCAGCCGCTTCGCTCGGGTCGCAAAGTCTGCCGCTTTGCCGCCAGCTGCTTCGCTCAGGTCTCGGAAAACGCCGCATTCCGCTCGCCGATAGCGGCATTCTTCGCGACCCGAAGCGGCACGCGCGACGGTAACGCGACCCGAGGCCGCCGGTAGGCTGGCCGCATGAAGATCCTGGTCCTCGGCTCCGGCGCGCGCGAGCACGCGATCATCCTGTCCCTGCGCTCCGAAGACGCGGAGCACGAGATCTTCGCGGCCCCCGGCAACGCCGGCATCGCTCAGGACGCGACACTCGTCGACCTCGACCCGCTCGACGGCGCAGACGTGGCCACGTTCGCGAACGAGCACGCGATCGACCTCGTCGTCATCGGGCCGGAGGCCCCTCTGGTCGCCGGAGTCGCGGACGTGCTGCGCGAGCGCGGCATTCCCGTGTTCGGTCCGGGCAAGGCCGCCGCGCAGCTGGAAGGGTCGAAGGCGTTCGCGAAGCGGATCATGGATGCTGCGGGCGTGCCGACCGGGCGCGCGGTGCGCGCGGCATCCGTCAGTGAGGTCGAAGCGGCTTTCGACGAGCTCGGCGCACCCCACGTCGTGAAGGCCGACGGCCTCGCCGCCGGCAAGGGCGTGATCGTGACGACCGACCGCGCGGAGGCCCTCGCACATGCCGAGCAGTACCTGCCGAGCGGCCCGGTGTTGGTCGAGGAGTTCCTGACCGGCCCGGAGGTGTCGCTGTTCTTCCTCAGCGATGGCGACACGGTGCGTGCGCTCAGCCCGGCACAGGACTTCAAGCGCGCCCTCGACGGCGACGCCGGCCCGAACACCGGGGGCATGGGCGCGTACTCCCCCCTGCCGTGGCTGGCCGAGCAGTTCGGCAGCGAGCAGGAGTTCGTCTCGCTGGTCACCGAGCAGGTCGCCCTTCCGGTGATCCGTCGGCTGGATGCCGAGGGCACGCCGTTCATCGGCCTGCTGTACGCCGGGCTCATCCTCACCCCCGCCGGCGTACGAGTCATCGAGTTCAACGCGCGGTTCGGAGACCCGGAGACGCAGGTCGTGCTTCCCCGGCTGCGGACGCCGCTCTCACAGCTGCTGCTCGCCGCGGCATCCGGCACCCTCGAGGACCAGCCGCAGCCGGAGTTCTCGGACGATGTCGCCGTCACCGTCGTGCTCGCCAGCGAGGGCTACCCGGAGGCGCCGCAGACCGGTCGGCTGATCGAAGGGCTCGGTGAGGCGGCGGTTGTCGAGGGCGTGCGGATCGTGCACGCGGCGACCGGCGGGCCGGATGCCCCGGGTGGCTCGCTCGTCGCCACCGGCGGGCGGGTGCTGAACGTCGTCGCGACCGGCCCCGGCTTCGCGGATGCTCGCGCGCGGGCGTACCAGGCGATCGAGAAGATCACCCTCGACGGATCGCACTACCGGCACGACATCGCTGCACGCGTCGCGCAGTAAGGGCCTACTTCACGCGTCCGCGGCATCTTCCGGCATCCGCTGCATCGATCGACGGCGCGGATGTCAGAACCTGCCGCGCACGCGGGAAGGGCCGACCCCGACGCCACGTGGACCGGCTCAGCCGCGACGCACGAAGTACCAGTTCGCCAGGAACCAGACGATCATCAGCGCCAAGAAGACGCCGAGGCTGACGTTGCGGGACAGCGCGTCACTGCTGACGATCACGTGCATGATCAGCTGCGCGGCGGCCAGGACCAGTGCCAGCACCCCGACTGCGGCCAGGCCCTTCACCGCCGCCGCTCTGTCGCGTTCGTCGGCGTACTCCAGTGCGTTCACGCGCTCGAGGTCGCCCGAGGAGCCCCGCCTCGCAAAGACCGCCCCGATGGCGCCCGCGGTGGCACCAGCCAGAATCGCCATCCCGGCTGTTGTCTCGCCGAGAAGCAGGCAGAGCACTGCTCCGATCGTGCACACCGCGACCAGCACGGTGTTGACGGGCGACATGGGCCAGCGCACGCGGCGCGCGGGCTCTGCATGCTCACGGGGCTCATCCGTCGACATCGAAGACTTCCTCCACGGTGGATCCGAAGTGCCGCGCGAGATGCACGGCCAGTGTCAGCGAGGGGTCGTAGCGCCCCGTCTCGATCGCGTTGATGGTCTGGCGCGACACCCCGACGGCCGTCGCGAGGGCCTGTTGCGAGAGCCCGCGCTCGGTCCTGAGCTCTTTGACCCTGCTGCGCACGTCTCCACCGTAGGCGAAGGCGAACCGCCCTGTAAAGCAAACTTGACACACCGCCCACGTGTAAAGCATGCTTGTCATGTCAAACACGCTTTACACAATCCGGAGGAATCATGCAGGACGCGCTCGTCGACTTCACCCAGTCACTCCCCCTTTGGCTGCAGTGGGCCGGAGTGATGCTGGCCGCCGCCATCCCGTTCATCGAGTCGTACTTCGGCACCCTGATCGGCGTGGTCGCCGGCGTTCCGCTGCCGATCACCCTGCTGGCTGCGATCACGGGCAACGTGCTGTCGATGCTCGCGTTCGTCTACGTCGCCTCCGCAGCGCGCAGCAAGGTACTCGCCCGCCGGAGTGGGGGCGGTGCCCCCGAGGAGCCGTCGCCGCGTCGCCAGAAGGTGAAGCGCATGTTCGATCGCTTCGGCGTGCCGGGCGTCAGCCTGCTCGGTCAGACCTTGCTGCCGAGCCAGATCACGTCGGGGATGATGGTGTCGTTCGGCGCCAACCGGAACGCGGTCATCGTCTGGCAGATCCTCTCGATCATCCTCTGGGCGGTCGTGTTCGCGCTCATCGGCCAGGCCGGCGTCGCGCTGTTGCGCTGACTGCCGCGGAGCGCCGCCTGCCGAGGAAGAGGGATGCCACCAGGGCGACGGCCATCACCGCCGCCGGCAGCAGCATCGCCTGCCCCATGCCTGCCGAGAACCCCTCGGCGATCGCATGGGGCAGCGGGCCCGCTTCGGCGAGTCCCGACGGTGCATCGGCCAGACCGGGAAGGTTCGCCTCGAGCCGCGACTGCATGAAGGCGGCGATGGCGGCGGAGCCGACGACCGAGCCGATCGTCCTGGTGGTGTTGTAGATGCCGGCGCCCGCTCCCGCCTGCCGCGGCGGCAGCTGCCGGGTGGCGGTGGTGGCGAGCGGACCCCACATTCCGGCGTTGCCGATCCCGATCACGGCGGAGGGCAGCAGGAACAACCAGATCGGGGTGTCCATGTTCGTCATCGCTGCGTTCCACAGCTGGCCGCCGGCGACGCAGAGCAGCCCGGGTATCAGGATGAACCGCGGGTCGACCCGGTCGAGAAGCTTGCCGGCAAGCGGCGCGAGCACGCCGGACGCGACGGCCATCGGGATCATCAGCAGCGCAGCCTCGGTGGGGCTGAGCCCGCGGGCAAGCTGCAGATAGAACATGAAGGGCAGCGACATGGCGGTCACCGCGAAGCCGACCGCGGCGATCGCCACGTTAGCGCCCGAGAAGTTGCGGTCGCGGAACAGCGCCAGCGGCACCAGTGCCTCACTGCGGGTGAACCTCTGCTGCACGATGAACAGGGCCAGCACGACCACGCCGGCGATGATCAGGCTCCACACGGTGATCGGCCCCGCGATCACACCCCAGTCATGCGTCTCTCCCTCCTGCAGTCCGAAGACGATCAAGAAGAGCGCGACGGCGCTGAGTACCACGCCGACCATGTCGAAGCGATGCCGGTGCGTCTCGAGCTTCGGCACCAGCAGCCAGGCGAGCACGAACCCGACGACCCCCACTGGCAGGTTGACGAAGAAGATCCACTCCCAGCCGAGCGCGTCGACGAGCAGGCCGCCGAGCAGGGGGCCCACGAGCGTGGCCACGCCGGCGGTCGCTCCCCACAGACCCATCGCCGCTCCGCGCCGATCGGGCGGGAACGTCCGGGTGATGACGGCCATGGTCTGCGGCGTCATGAACGCGGCGCCGAGCCCCTGCGCCGCACGCGCGATGATCAGCCCTTCGAGCGTGGTCGACAGCCCGCACCAGAGGGATGCCAGGGTGAAGACGGCCAGTCCGATGAGGTAGATGTTCTTCGGGCCGAACCGGTCGCCGAGGCGTCCGGTGATCAGCA
>JAPSIX010000028.1 GCA_031178475.1 Microbacterium sp.
CGTCGTTGTCGACGATGGGCTCGGTTCCCCGGCCCGTCGACGGGCTCAGGGACCCAGGGGTCAGCACCCCGCAGTGCCCGTGGTCGGTGAATTCGTCCAGGCACAGGTCGGTCTGCACGACGAGCGCCTCGCCCACCTCCGCCACGACGGCGGCCGTCGCGACGTTGAGGATGCCGTCGGGGTCGTCCGCTCCGGAGCCGCGGGCGTCGCGCACGGCCGGTACGCCGAACAGCATCACTCCGCCGATGCCTGCCTCTGCAGCATCCGTCGCCGCCGCACGCACCGAGTCGAGCGAGTGCTGCACGACGCCGGGCATCGATCCGATCGGCTGGGGCTCGGTGAGTCCCTCTCGCACGAACATCGGCAGCACGAGCTGGCGCGCTTCGAGCGACGTCTCGCGCACGAGTGCGCGCACGGGCGCCGACTGACGCAGGCGCCGCAGGCGCGTGTCGGGGAAGCGGCTCACGGCGCGAACTCGTCCGCCGCGTGCGGGAGAGTGAAGTGCGAGACCGCGTCGATGAGGGCGTCGACGGTCTGCCTGTCTGCGACGATCGAGATCGGCAGACCCGCCCTGCGGGCGTCGGATGCCGTGCGAGGGCCGATCGCGGCGAGCAGCGTCGAGTCGGGGATCGATGGGAACTGCTGCCGCACCTGTTCGGCGACCGAGCCGCTGGTGATGAGGATGGCGTTGATGCGGCCGTTCTCGACATCGCGCAGGATGCGCTCGGTGACCGGTACTCCGACGGTGCGATAGGCGACGACGCTGTCTACGTGATGACCCGCTGCGATCAGTGATTCGGTGAGCACGGGCTTGGCGATCTCGCTGCGCAGTGTGAGGACGCGGCGGGGTTCGGGCTCGAGCGCGATGAGCTGCTGGGCCATCCCCTTGGCGGAGTTGTCCTGCTCGGGCACGAGGGCGACCTCGTAGCCGACGGCCTGCAGCGCTGCGGCGGTGGTCTCGCCCACGGCCGCCACCTTGGTCTTCGCGGGGATGTCGACGCGGTGCGCGAACAGCACGTCCACGGTGGTGGCGCTGGTGACCGTGAGCCAGTCGTACTCGCCGGCCTGCAGTCGCGCGAGCGCGGCGTCGAGCGAATCCTGGTCGGTGGTGGGGGCGAAATTGATCAGGGGCGCGACCACGGGCACAGCACCCTGCGATCGCAGGCTGGCTGCGACGCCGTCACCCCAGGGGCCGCCGCGCGGCACGAGCACGCGCCAGCCGGCCAGCGGCTTGGCGGTTTTCGATTCGGAAGCAGTCATAGCATCACTCTCGGGGGAGGAGGTCGGCCGCTCCCTGTTCGAGCAGCCGATGGGCTGCAGACGAACCGATCTCGTGGAGGGTGAGAGTCGGGTCTGCACCATCGGCAGCATCCGCACCGTTGCCACTGCCGTTCCGTCGAATATACCCCCGCTCAAGGGGGTGTGTGACGTCGAGGCAGATCCGTCGGTCGCCGCCGGGCTCGTACACGACCGCCCGCACTCGTATTGTTTCGTCCGCGACGGCGGCGTGCGCGGCCATCGGGGCCTGGCATCCTGCTTCGAGTCCGGCGAGGATCGCGCGTTCCACGGTCACGGCGATGCGGGTGTTCTCGTCGTCGAGGCGGGCGAGGGCGTCGAGCAGCTCGCCCGGTGCGTCTGTGGTCGTCTCGACGGCCAGGGCACCCTGCCCCGGTGCGGTGGGCCATTCGGCGAGACCGAGGTCCTCACGACGCAGCGCTGTGTCAGAGCCGAGGCGCGACAGGCCGGCTGCGGCGAGGATGATCGCGTCGAGCTCGCCCGATGCGACGCGCGCCAGTCGGGAGTCGACGTTGCCGCGGATGTCGACGACCTGCGCATGTGGAGCGCGCCGGCGCACCTGTGCGATGCGGCGGGGCGAGCCGGTGCCGACCGTGCTGCCGGTGCGCAGTTCATGCAGCGGGGTGCCGTCGCGGGTGATGACCACGTCCCTGGCGTCCTCGCGCGGCGGCGTGGCGGCGATCACGAGCCCGTCTGGCATCGCGGTGGGAAGGTCCTTCAGGGAGTGCACGAGCAGGTCGCACTCTCCGGCCAGCAGCGCCTCACGCAGGCGGGTCGCGAAGACGCCGCGCCCGCCGATCTCAGACAGCGATGCCCGGTTCGTGTCGCCCTCGGACACGATCGGCACGAGTTCGACAGGACGACCGGCGACGCGTTCGAGGGCGGCGGCGACGTGCCCGGATTGCGCGGTGGCCAGGGCGCTGCGGCGGGTTCCCAGACGGATGGGGGTCGTCACTGCAGCACGTCGGCGATCTCGTCGAAGCGCAGGCGGCGTCCGGTGTAGAAGGGCACCTCCTCCTTCACGTAGCGGCGGGCCTCGGTGTACCGCAGGTCGCGCATGAGGTCGACGAGCTCGGTGACGTCGTCGGCCTCCAGCGGCAGCAGCCACTCGTAGTCGCCGAGGGCGAACGCGGCGACGGTGTTGGCGATCACGCCACGGAAGGCGGCACCCCTGCGGCCGTGGTCGGCGAGCATGCGACGGCGGTCCTCTTCGTCGGCGAGGTACCACTCGGGGGTGCGCACGAACGGGTAGAGGCAGAGCCACTGCTTGGGCTCGACGCCGCGCAGGAAGCCCGGGACGTGCTGGCGGTTGAACTCGGCGTCACGGTGCACGCCCATGACGTTCCACACCGGCAGCAGGTTGTGCAGCAGCTCGGTGCGCCGCAGCCGGCGCAGTGCCCTCTGCAGTTCCTCGGCGGTGTCACCGTGCAGCCAGACCATCAGGTCGGCATCCGCTTTCAGACCCGAGACGTCGTAGAAGCCGCGGACGGTGACGCCGGAGTCCTCGATGTGCCCGACGATCGTCTCGAGCTCGGTCGAGTCGGTCTCGGAGACGGGGATGTCGGGGTTGCGTCGCCACACGGCCCACAGGGTGAATCCGGGCGAAGTCAGCTCTTCGGGCATGCTTCCAGTCTGCCACCCCGGCCTGAGACCGGGCGCCGGATGGTCAGCGCGATGCGGCGCGCGCCATCACCCAGACGAGTCCGCCGATGGCCGCAGCGACCCCGGCGACCGCGACCGCAGCTCCTGCCGGGTTGCGGTGGGCGAAGGTGCGCGCGCGTACGATGCCGCGCTGCGTCGCCTTCTCGATGCGGCGCGGGAAGTTGCCCTTGATCTCGATGGCGGCGAGCGCCGCCTTCAGTTCGGCACGGGCCGACTGCACGGGGTCGATGATCCCGGCCGGTACGGCGGTGCGCGGCAGCGCGGTGGGCTCGACCGCAGTGTGGTCAGGGTTGGTCATTTCCGGCCTCCTTGACGAGTCGAACGTCGGTCGCGACGGCCTGGCCCGGGTTCTGCCTCTTGATCACCTTGCGGAAGCGCAGGATGCCGAGCAGCGCGAAGACCACGGCGACGACCACCAGCAGGCCGAGCACGGCCAGAGCCGACAGCCACACCGGCCACCAGGAAGACAGCCCCGCGATCGCGAAGGTCAGCAGCACCGGGATCGCCCAGAACAGGAAGAAGAGCGCCAGCACGAACCAGACGCTGCCGATTCCGGCATCCTTCGCCGTACGCGAGACCCACGCCTTAGCGGCGTTGATCTCGGCGGTGACGAGGTTGCGCACGAGCTCGGGGAGGTCCCCGAGCAGGGTCAGCAGGCTGTCATCGGCGCGGTCGCGGTATCCCCGCCACACGTCAGGACCCGTTCTTCTTGGCGGTGCCCTTGCCGGCCGAGCCCGACGAACTCGCGGCAGCGCCGGAGCCGGGCTTCTTCGCGGTGTCGCTGCTGCTCTTGTTGTCGGAGCTGTCTTCGCGGGCGTCGGCGACGTCGTCGGCCGCGTCCTTCGTGGCGTCGATCGCAGAGTCGAGCTTCTGCCCGGGGGTGCCCGAGCCCGAGACTGACTTGACGACCTTGACTGCGCCGTTCCAGACGGCGCCGGGAACCGCGGCGGCCTGCGAGCGCGCGAACTCCTGCACCTTGCCGACCTGCTCCTGCACAGGGTCGAGGTCCCAGACCTTCTGCCACTGCGTCCTGATCTGCTCGTAGCGCTCACGCCCCGCGCGCGTGCCGAGCACGTAACCTGCGCCGAGTCCTACGATGAGTCCGATCTTCCCCTTCATGGGAGCCTCCTCCGGTTGTAGCGGCGGGCCGCCGGCCTGCCGCCGGTCGTGGCCGGGTTCCAGGTTAGCCGCATATTCCGGATTCGGCATCTACTCTTGCGCGACAGCGGATCGTGGAGTAAGAGGGGCTCTGCGATTCAG
This sequence comes from Microbacterium sp., assembly GCA_031178475.1. GTDB lineage: Bacteria > Actinomycetota > Actinomycetes > Actinomycetales > Microbacteriaceae > Microbacterium. The sequence continues at coordinate 4,219 of JAPSIX010000028.1, forward strand.
TTCCAGAGCAAGGAGTGGCGCAGCCGGTCGGTCTCGGCGACGGCATCCGGAATCACCTGTGCCAGCCCCGTGCCCGCGACCCAGGCGCCGACCACGGCGAGGCCGGGAACGCTCTGCACCGCCCGGCGGGCGGCCTCCCGCCGCTCGGCCGAGCCGATCAGCGAGGAGGGCTGCGCCTGCACGAAGCGGGCGCGATGCGCGGCGACGAGCTGCTGCGGATGGAACGCGACGCCGAGCATGGCGGATGCCTCGTCGAGCGCGAGACGCGCGGCCGCGTCGTCGTCGAGGGACGAGGTGGCCGCCGGTTCCCCCTGAGTGCCGAACGACACGCGCACGACATGGCGGCCGCCGGCCGCTTCGCGCAGCCACCCCCATTTCGCGGTGGCGTGAGTGAGCGCCTTGGCGGTGCGGCTGCCCGGCACGGTGAGCACGCCGCTCCCCCGGGGGGCGATGTCGAGCTCGGGGGCGTCGAGCAGCAGGGTGACGATCTCGATCTCGGGTGCCGGTGCCGGCGCTCCGAGACCGTCCACGTGCCGGTCGAGCAGGGCGCGCGCCGAGGGCTCGGCAGTCGCGACGACGACGCCGGTGGCATCGAGTGGCTCGGCTCCGGCATCCGCCTCGGCGTCGACGGAGACGGTCCAAGCATCGCCGTCACGGTCCAGGCGATTGGCCCGCAGGCCGGTGCGCACCTCGACGCCGTACTTCTCGAGGTCGGTCCGCAGCGCGTCGACGAGCCGGGTCATGCCGCCGGTCAGCCCGAGCACGGCCGACCCTGGTTTGCCGCCGGCCTTCTCCTTCTGTTCCAGACGGAGTGCGGCGACCGCGCCGGTGAGGGATCCGACGCGGGTGAGGGCGGCGTTCAGCCCGGGCGCAGCGATGTCGATGTCGACGTCGTCGGGCTGCGCGGAGTACACGCCGGCGGTGACGGGGGCGACGAGGCGGTCGCGCACACGTTCTCCCATGCGCGAGGCGACGAGTCGGCCGAGGCTGCGCTCGTGTCCGATCGTGAGCGGCGGGCGGAGCCGGTCGAGATAGGCGCGCCACGCTCCGCGCCAGCCGATGATGCGGCGGACGTCGTCCTGGAAGGGATTGGCCGGGATGCCGAGGATGCCGCCGACCGGAAGCGGTGCGTCGTCGGCATCCGGGATGCCGTGCAGCCACGCCCCGCCGCCCTCGGGTTTCACGACCGCGTCGCCGAGCCCGAGTTCGTCGACGAGGGCGCGCACGTGGCCGCCGCGGGTGGCGAAGCTCTCGGCTCCGGTGTCGACGACGACGCCGCCGAGTTCGGTCGAGCGGATGCTGCCGCCCAGCGCCTCCGCGGCCTCGAGCAGCGTGACCCGCATGCCGACCTTCGCGCATTCGCGAGCGGCGACGAGCCCGCCAATGCCTCCCCCGATCACCACGACGTGCTGCTCAGCGGCTCGGGCGGCGAGTTCGGCGGCGTGCTCGGAGGTCATGGATCAATCCTTGCACCGGCGCTCACGCGTTGCCGGGTCGCCGGCTCCGCTTTCTCGCGGCGCTCGCCAGCAGCTCGTCCGGTCGGTGGGCGCGCACGCCCTCGAAGCGCTCGAAGTCGGCGTCGAAGGTGACGATGCCCGCGCGGTGCTCGATCGCCAGGGCGGCGAGATGGGCGTCGTTGACCAGGTTCGCGGTCGCGCCGGTGGCGAGCAGCAGGTCCGCCAGGATGGTCGCGTGCCGCTCGCCGGGATTCAGCACATGGGCGCTCGGAGCCGCGATCCATTCCTGCACCTGTCCCATCGCCTCCTCCGCCGACAGCGGGACAGGCATGATCCGGGGGTTCGTCGCGATGCGCACGAACGCCAGCAGGACATTCCAGGTGAAGGCGACGTTGTCATCGCCGTCGAGAGACTCGTCCAGCCACCGGATCGACGCCGCGTGCTGTGGGCTTGCCTCATTGACCGCGTAGAGCAGCACGTTGGCGTCGACGATCCTCATCGCCCAGCCTGCATCCGCCCCGCAAGGTCATCGTCGTGCAGGTCGCCGGCCATCCGCAGCGCATGCGTCAGGTCGACGGTCGGCGTGCCGAGATCGCGAGCGCGCGTATACGAGCGCCGCTCTGTGTCGACCGGGCGCACACCCGCTCTGATCGCGTCATTGAGCGCGCGCTTGAACGACACGCCACGCTGTGCCATCAGGCGGCGCAGTGCAGCCTCGACATCGGGGTCGAGGGTGACCGTCGTCCTCATGTTGACAGCATAGCCTCAGCAGGTGATGCTTTGCTGTCATTTCGCAATCCGGAGGCCCGGGTGCTCTCGTCACGGGAACGCGCGGAGGCTTCGCTGTCAGCGCTCCCCGTGCGCCAGCTCGACGATCCGCGTCAGCTGATCCGGGTCCGTCTCCGGCGGGACGCCGTGCCCGAGGTTGAGAATGTGTCCCTTCGCATCGCGTCCGCGCTCGATCACGTCGCGCACGTGCGCCTCGAGCACGGGCCACGGCGCCTGCAGCAAAGCCGGGTCGATGTTGCCCTGTACGACGGCATCCGGGCCGAGCAGGCGAACCGCCTCGTCCAACGGCATCCGCCAGTCGACGCCGACCGCCGACGCGACGCCGTCGAGGCGCATATCGGCGAGGAACGGGCCGGTGCCCACACCGAAGTGGATCGCGGGCAGGGCGATGTCGTCCAGCGCGATACGCGAGTGCGGAGCGACAAACGCCCGGTAGTCGGCGGTGCTCAGCGACCCGGCCCACGAGTCGAAGAGCTGCACGACCGACGCCCCGGCGTCGCGCTGGATCTCGAGGAAGCGCCGCGAGATGCGCGACAGCCAGCCGGCGAGGCGGTTCCACGCGTCGGGGTCGGCGTGCATCATGGCGCGCGCCCGCAGGTGCTCCTTCGACGGGCCACCCTCGACGAGGTAGGCGGCGAGGGTGAACGGCGCACCGGCGAACCCGATCAGGGGCACATCGCCGAGCTCGGCGACGGTCAGGCGCACGGCCTGGTCCACGGCGGTGCCGTCGAGATCGGCGGGGTCGATCGCGGTGATCCGGTCGACGTCGGCGGCGGTGCGCACGGGGCTTGCGAACACCGGTCCGCGCCCAGGCTCGATCTCGACCTCGACGCCCGCGAGGCGCAGCGGGATGACGATGTCACTGAAGAACACGGCCGCATCGACCCGGTGCCGGCGCACCGGCTGCAGGGTGATCTCGGCCGCGACATCCGGGGTGAGACAGGCGTCCAGCATCCGCGTGCCGACCCGCAGTTCGCGGTATTCCGGCAGTGAGCGGCCGGCCTGGCGCATGAACCAGACGGGCGGCTGGGCGGGGCGGTCGCCGGCGAGAGCGCGGAGCAGAGGGGCGTCGGAGAGTGCCATAACCTCATCCTCGCATTCGGCTTCTATGGACTGTCTGCGCACCGACCGCTCGGGGTAAGGCTCCCCTCAGATGCCGCGACACGCCAGGGCGCGTAGAATCTTCGTGTGCTGCTCTGCGTCACGGCGAGTCACAAGACCGCCTCCTTCGACCTGCTCGAACGCCTCAGCCGCCACCCCGAATCCGTCGCCCCGACCCTGGTCGAAGCCGGCGCGCAGGGAGCCGTCGTGCTCGCGACCTGCAACCGCTTCGAAGCGTACGTCGAGACAGACGACGCCGAGACGCTCGGATCCGAGGAGCTGGTGGAGGCCGTCGCGCAGGCCACCGGCATCCCCTCCGCCGATCTCGACGGCGCCTACACGGTGATCAGCGACCGCCGCGTGCCCGAGCACCTGTTCGCCGTGGCATCCGGGCTCGAGTCGGTCGTCTCGGGCGAGGGCGAGATCGCCGGCCAGGTGCGGCGCGCACTGGCATCCGCCCGCAAGGACCGCACGACCTCTCCCGAACTGGAGCGGCTGTTCCAGCGCGCCAGCCAGGCCCAGCGCAAGGTGAAGAACGTCACCGCCCTGCACCGCGCCGGACGCTCGCTCGTGCGCCTCGCCCTCGAACTCGCCGACAGCCGCATCGCCGACTGGTCGACCGAACGGGTGCTGCTGGTCGGCACCGGTGCGTACGCCGCCGTCACCCTCGCCACCCTCCGCGAGCGCGGCGCCGTCGACATCTCGGTGCACTCGCCGTCGGGGCGCGCCCCGATGTTCGCCGCGAAGCACGGCATCCGCGCGATCACCGCCGACGAGTACGCGGAGGTCGCCCAGCGCTCCACCCTGCTGATCACCTGCACGAACGCCACCGACCCGGTGCTCACGCCCGAACAGCTGCGACGCATGGCGAGCGCGACGAGCGGATGCCCGATGGGCGTCGTCCCGGCCGAGCCGGGCGCTCCGTTCAACCAGCTCGTCGTCGACCTCGGGATGCCGCGCAACGTCGACCCCGCCGTCGCCCAGCTCGAGGGCGTCGCACTGCTCGACCTCGAGACGATCCGGCTGCACGCTCCCCTCGAGGAGCTGCAGGCGACCGACGCCGCGCGGAGCGTCGTGCGGGAGGCTGCGGAGAAGTTCCACCTCGTCGGCTCGCGACAGAGCGTCACCCCCTCGGTCGTCGCGCTGCGCACCCACATCTTCGGCCTGCTCGAGGCCGAGATCGAGCGTGCCCGCCGCCGCGGCGACGAGGACGGCCGCGTCGAGCAGGCCATGCGCCACCTCGCCGGCGTGCTGCTGCACACCCCCACCTCGCGGGCCCACGAACTGGCCGCCGAGGGGCGTGCTGACGAGTTCGTCGCCGCTCTCGAGACGCTGTACGGCTTGACGTCGGATTCCGGTGAGGCGCAGGAGTCGGCAGCGGGCTGACGCGCGGCGTTCTGGCATCCGTTCTTCGCAGTCCTGCAGTAGTTCGCAAGCTTTCCGTCGATTGCCTGCGGAATTGTGCAGATCTGCGAAGCTGCGCACAATGCCAGACTGGACGCATGGCCCTTCACATCACCGGAGACACCGCCGCCGACGACCTGCTGACCCACAACCCGCTGGCTTTGCTGGTGGGGATGCTGCTCGACCAGCAGGTGCCCATGGAGACCGCGTTCGCCGGTCCGCTCAAGATCGAGCAGCGCACGGGAGCGTCGGATGCCGCCGCGATCGCGAGCATGGATCCGGATGCTTTCCTCGAGGCGTTCACGCAGACCCCGGCGGTGCACCGCTTCCCGGGTTCGATGGCCGCCCGCGTGCAGACGCTGTGCCAGACGATCGTCGACGACTGGGGCGGGGATGCCGCCGCGATCTGGACGCGCCCTTCGACAGGCTCAGGGACCGGGCCTGATGGACCCGAGGTACTGCGCCGGTTGAAGAAGCTCCCGGGCTTCGGCGAGCAGAAGGCGAAGATCTTCCTCGCCCTGCTCGGCAAGCAGTACGGCTTCACCGGCGACGGCTGGCGCGAAGCGGCCGGCGAGTACGGCGAAGAAGGATCGTTCCGCAGCGTGGCCGACATCGTCTCGCCGGAGTCGCTCACGAAGGTGCGCGAGAACAAGAAGGCGATGAAGGCGGCGGCGAAGACCGCGAAGTGATCGGGTGAGGTGGGGTTTCGCAACGTCTCCCCCGCCGACACCCCGGGAAACTGACGAGACCCCGGGTTGCGGACGGCTGCAAACCGGGGTCTCGCCGGTAAGTCGGGGTGTCGGCGCCATCAATCCACGGCGACACTCCCGATCGCCTCGTCCCGCGCCGTGAATTCCGCGAGCGACAGCTGGCTGCCGCCGTTCCACGCGCGCTCGGCCATCGCCCGCAGCGGTGTTCGCACTCCCGCAGTCACCTCGTCAACGGTCTGTGCGGCCGGCTCATCCGACCAGATCGCGAACGACGCCCCAAGCAGCAGATCCGGGTAGGGCGGCGCGATCTCCTGCCGCACCCCTCCGGGCAGAGCGGGGAACAGACCCGGATGCCAGTCCGCGTCCCAGATGCGCTCTGCGGTCGGATACCGGTAGCCGGCCTTCTCACCGAGCACGTAGTAGAACAGTCCGTCGTTGACGTTCACGAGACGGTGGCCGGCGGCGACGGCATCCGACAGCGGCCGCATCTGCGCATTCCAGTTCGTCCACCAGGTCAGCACCACGCGGGGATCCAGCGCGACGGCGCTGCTGCGGAGCATCCCGTCGTTCCACACCCGCGGCTCGAAGCCGAGGCGGCGTACGTGCGCTGCGATGCCGTTGACGAACGCGGTGAGCAGGTCGAACCCGTTCGCGTGGTCGCCGTACCGCTCGCGCGCGGCATCCGCCAGTGCGGGGTAGTCGTCGATGCGGGTGAAGTCGACGAACTCGTCGCCGCCGAGGTGCCAGCGGGTGCACCCGGCGAACACCGGCGCCATGTCGTCGATGAGGCGATGCGCGAAGTCGACCGCCTCAGCGCGGGTGATGTCGAGCGCGGCGTCCTCCGTGACGAGGTCGGGCGGCATCCGCAGGTCGGGATGCCGCGCGAGCACATGCCGCAGATGCCCCGGCATGTCGAGCGACGGGATCACCTCGATGTGCAGATCGCGTGCGGCCGCGAGGATCCGTGTGGCATCGGCCCTGGTGATGTGCTCATCAGAGACGATCTCGGGGAACGCCTCCGACTCCAGTCGGAATCCCTCGTTCTCGGAGAAGTGCCACTGCAGGACGTTGATGCCGACGTCAGCGAGCGCGGGCAGCAGCCGCAGCATCCATTCGACGGGGTAGTGCTTACGAGCGGCATCGAGATGGAGGCCGCGCTCGGCGACCGCCGGCGCGGACGAAACGCGTCCGCGGGGCACGACGCCCTGCGCGCGCAGATTGTGCAGCAGCTGGCGGGTGGCGCGGAAGGCACCCGCGGCCGTTCCCGAGGTCACGACGATGTCGTCGCCGACCTCGATCGCGAAGGATTCGCCGTGCTGTGCCGGATCGCGTCGCAGCCGCACGACCGATCCCGACCTGCGAGGGACCCCGAGTGCAGCCAGCTCATCCTGCATCCGCGCTGCCTCACGGACCAGCGACGGGTCGTCCGCGACGACGTCCGCGCCCGTCGGGTGCCACCACCCACCCGACGGGGCGAACGTCTGCGGGAACGGGAGGGCGAGCCAGCGCACCGCGCCGGACCCGTCCTCCCGTTCTTCCTCGCTCATCGGCAGATCGGCGCCTCGTACGGCAGGTCCAGCTCTGCGGTGCCCGCTTCGCCGCCGAGGCGGACGGTCAGGGAGCCGTCGGCGACGAGTCCCTTCTTGGCGTGCTGCACGATCGCACGCGGCTCGGCGGCGGTGATGGCCGAAGCCGTGCTGGTGCCGATGGACGACACGACCTCGGCCTCGAGCGAGGCGGCGTCGTCGCTGTCGATCGTGACCTTCAGCTTGACGTCGCCCCCGGCGCACGTCGCCGCCACATCGACGTCCACGTCGTACCAGGGCGCCCGGTAGGCGGTGGCGTGGCCGGTGAGCGGCTCCGTGATGCTCGACAGGTACGCCGAGTGGTCACCGGCGGTGAGGTTGTACGTCACGAGCGCGCCGAAGCCCTCGGCCGCCGTCCGCTCGGCGAACTCCTGTGCCCGCTGCTGCGAGGTGCGGGTGAGATCGACCGCACCGGCTGCGAGCTGGGCGGGCTCGAGACCGGGGATCTGCGGCACATCCCAGTACCCGTACCAGGGGTTCCACGCGTAATCGAGCAGATCACCGGCGCGGACGCCCTCGTACTCGGTCGCCTCGGCGGCCGGACCGATGTTGTACAGCGTGATGAGCTTGTCGGGCCCGAGCCGCTCACGCAGCTCCTGCACGAGGTACACGAACGAGTACTCGTTCGGCTGCCCCGTGCCGTTCGTGCCGTACTTCGACCATTCGTCATCGAAGTCGATGCCGTCGAGACCGTAATCCTCGACGACCGCTGCCAGCTCGTCGGCGAAGGCCGCCGCGTCCTCACGCGATTCGAAGTTCGCGATGCCGGCGCCCTGATGGTTGCCGAGCACCGAGAGCAGCACCTCGGTGCCGCGCTTCTGCAGCGGACGGATCTGGTTCTCGGCGTCCTGCAGGGTCTCGGTCACCCGCTCGTTCAGGTGCAGATATGCCTCACCCTTCTCGGTGTCGTAGTTGATGTTGGCGGCGAAGATGATCGCGATGTCGAACGCCGGGCGCAGCGTGCTCTCCAGCGTGTAGTCGGCGACGTTGGCCATGTCGTTGCTGTTCACCTCGACGTAGACCACGCGCTTCGCGTCGTCTGCCACGGCGGTGTCGGATGCCGTCGATGCGCCGGCTGTCAGCGGCGTGCTGACGACGGCGATGCCGAGGGCTGCCGCGGCGAGCGCGGTGAACCTCCGGCGGCGGGGGATGGCTGTCATTCTCCGTGTTCCTCTCTGCTTCGTTGCATTTCGGTGGTGGTCTCAAGGTCGAAGAGCTCGATTTGGCGGAGGGATGCCGGGCCCGTGGCGCGCACACGCAGCATCCGGGCGGTGACCGGGGCCGCGAATGTGAAGGGCGTGGTGCGGTCGGCCCGGAGCGGCTCAGCGTGCGTGGTGACGATCTCGACCCAGCGGATGCCGTCGTCGCTCGCGTCCCAGACCAGCGCGCTCGCAGGCAGGTCGGCGGCGGCGGTGATCGTGACATCGGTGACCCGCTGCGACGCCGGGAAGCGCCACCCGGCCACCTCGCCCGTGCCGAGCCGCGCGGCCGTCTCTCCCGTGTCGTCGAACAGGGCCGCAACGCCGAGCGGTTCGCCGGCGGATGCCGTGATATCCGGATGCCACGGCTCGGGCTCTCCGGCCGTGCCTCGCCACAACGGGCTGGCCGAGGCCTCGGCCGCGGATGCCGTGAACTCAAGGTCGAGTACCGTGTCGGCGGCGAGCGCGTCGACGTCGAGCTCCGCCCGGTCGAGTGAGGCGCCGTTCAGGCGGGCGGCGACGAGGAAGCGGGCCTCGGGGGTGTCGCGGTGAGAGCGCACGCGCAGCCGGATGCCGGTGGCGCGGCGCACGGAGATGTCGTCGAACAGCGGGCATCCGATCCGCAGCGTGCCGGACCCGAGTTCGAGTGGGTACAGGCCGAGCGCGGCCCACATCCACCACGCGCTCATCTCGCCGTTGTCCTCGTCGCCGGGGAAGCCCTGCCCGATCATCGCGCCGGCGAACAGGCGACGCGCGAGCGCATGCACCTCGGCGCCGGCGCGCCACGGCTGGTCTCCGAACACGTGCATCCACGGGATGTGGTGCGCCGGCTGGTTCGAGATCGCGCACATCCCGCTGCGCAGGGCTCGCGCTTCGCGCTGCTCGTGGATGACCGTGCCGTAGCTGCCGCCGAACGCCTCGTCGCCCGTCTCCGGCTCGGCCGCGAGCCGGTCGAGGTGCGCGCGCAGGCCCGCGGGGCCGCCGTAGAGAGCAGCGAGGCCGTCGCCGTCGTGCACGGCCGAGACCGACATCCCCCACGCGTTCGTCTCGACGTTGTCGCCGCCCCAGACGCGCGGGTCGAACGGCTCCGAGCCGAACGCGCCGTCGGCACCGCGGCCTCGGAAGAAGCCATGCTCGGGGTCGAACAGCATCCGGTAAGAGCGCGACCGGTTCGCGAAGTAGCGCGCGTGCGCGCGGTAGCGGGCCGCCCTCCCGGCATCCGCACCCCCGGCATCCGCACTCAGGTCGCGAATCCTGCCGCTATCCGCGGCGGATTCCGGCCGTTTTTGCGACCCGAACGACCCCGCCGGGGGCGCGGCGCGCTCCGCGAGCCGGGATGCCAGGCGCGCGATGCCGGCGTCGCTGATCGCGTTCTCCAGGCTCCAGCTCATGCCCTCCGGGATCTCGCGCGCGATGTATCCGGTGAACCGTCCCCGGGCGATGCCCTTGCGCCCCCGTCGGGCGTCGCCGCTCGGCTCGCAGGCGTTGCGGAAGGCGCTCTCGAACGCCTCTGCCGCGTCGAAGGACGCGCCCCAGCGCTCGCCGTCGGCGAAGATCTGATCGCTCGACGTGCCCACCATCGAGTCGACGTATCCGGGTGCGCTCCACCGCGGCATCCACCCGCCAGCCCGCGATTGCGCGAGCAGCCCGTTGAGCATCAGGCCGGTGCGCTCCGGATCGACCAGCGCCAGGGCGGGCCACGCGGTGCGATAGGTGTCCCAGTATCCGTTGTTGACGAACAGCTCGCCCTCGCGCACGGGCGCACCGGTCGCATCGTCACCGTGCGCGCCGGCCGGCACCATCGGGTCGGCGTACCGCCGCACCCGCGACCCGTCTTCCGTGATCACGTCTTCGGACGCCCGGTTGGGGTACAGATGCAGGCGGTACAGCGCGCTCGCCAGACGCGCCCGGTCCTCGGCATCCGCAAGCCGCCCGTGCGGGTCATCGGCGTCGGGGCACGCCGCGATCGAGACGGCCCCGAGCAGGTCGTCCCACTGTCGGCGCAGGCCGTTGCGGATCTCGTCGAATGCGCGCCGGGCGCCCAGTTCGCGTTCGAGCGCGTCGTGCGCCTGCGCGACGGAGAGGAACGACAGCGCGATGCGCAGCTCGATCGTGCCGCTCCCGGCGACGAACCCCGCGACGTGTTCGCGCCCCGCATCGTCGAGCGCCCCACTGCGCCCGACCTCGCCGATCACCCGCCCGGCGAAGTACGTCCGAGGGCCGTTGCCCCAGTCGGCCGAGCCTTCGGGCACCCAGCCCTCGAACCGGTCGGCGGTGATGAAGCGCAGCCGCCCGGCGTCGGTGAGCTGGTCGATGACGAATCCGACGGTCTCGTCGGGGCGGGCGGAGCGGGCCCGGAAGGCCCCGCCGTGATCGGTCGCGGTGACCTCCAGGCTCACATTGTTGTCGAACTCGACGGCGTACTCGTACGGACGCGCCCGCTCGCTGCCCGGCACGATCCAGCGTCGGCGGGCAGCATGATCGGATGCCGGAGAGCCGGCGAACGGCATGAGCTGCAGAACGCCCCGGTCGCCGATCCACGGGCTCGGCTGGTGCGAGAACTGCACGGCCTCCAGCCGACGCCCTGCCGGGTCGTCGTGCACGAACGGCCGGTAGGGCCAGCTGCTGTCGGCGGCGTCCGTCGCCGGTGTCAGGAACGTGAAGCCGTGCGGCTCGGCGACCGCCGGGATGGTGTTCCCGCGCGAGAAGCGCGGCCCCGCGTGGCTGCCGCGGCGCGTGTCGACGAGCGCCGCGGGACCAGCATCCGCGTGGCCCAGCTCGGCGCGCAGCCGACCGACAACGACCTCGACGAACCCCGTCGCCTCGGCCGCCCTTCGGACGGCGTCGTCGTCCACGCCGAGCACGACCTCGACCCGCCCGCGGCATCCGGACCAGGGCGCCAGCGACACCGTGTCGGCGTTCCACTGCTCGGGCAGCGACCACGCCGCGGCGAACTGCGCCGCAGGCTCTGGCCGCACTCCGTAACGGTCACGCGCCCGGGGCTCCTCAGACAGTCGCGTGCCGTCGTCGAAGAGCACGTCCACGGTCACCGCGAGTGCCGCGTGGGGTGGGTGCACGGCATCCGGCCCGTCGGCGTAGAACGCCCAGTGCAGCACGGTGTCATCAGCGACCGCGACGTCCTCGAGCCCCGGCACCGCGACCTGCTGCATCCCGAGCGCAGGATCGAAGCGGAAGGAGAACACCTGCCCGCCGAGCACACCTGCGTGCGGGCGCGAAGACGGCGGGTCCGGCGGGCCGTCCGCGGGAACCAGGGTCGCCTCGGTCATCCCTTGACGGCGCCTTCCTGAACGCCGTTGAAGAAGAAGCGCTGCATCACCGAGAAGAGGACGATGATCGGGATGAGCGCCACCATCGTTCCGGCGGCGATCATCCGGGGGTCGGGCGAGAAGTTGCCGTTCAGGTAGGCCATGCCGACGGTCAGGGTGTAGTTCGCCGGGTCGGTGAGCACCATCAGCGGCCACAGGTAGTCGTCCCACGCCCCGATGAACGTGAAGATCGCCACCACGCTCGCCATGCCGCGCACGTTCGGCCACACGATGTGCCGGATGCGCTGCCAGGTGGTCGCACCGTCGACGGTGGCGGCGTCGATGACGTCCTTCGGGATCATCCGGCAGGCCGTGGCGATCAGCAGCGCGTTCATGGCGGAGATCGCCCCTGGCAGGTACACGCCCCACAAGGTGTTGGCCAGCCCGAGGGAGTTGATCGTGAGCAGGTTCGCCGTGATCGTGACCTCACCGGGCAGCAGCATGGTCGACAGCAGGATGCCGAGCACGATGAACTTCCCACGGAACTTCATGAGGGCGAGCGCGTAGCCGGCGCACACCGAGAGGACCACGTTGGAGATCACCTGCCCGATCGCGACGAGCAGCGAGTGCCAGGCGTAGGTGTACACCGGCACGATGTCGGTGACCTTGCTGTAGTTCTCCAGCGTCGGATCGGTCGGGATGATGTTCGGCGGGAACATGTACAGATCGTCCTGCGGT
>JAPSIX010000029.1 GCA_031178475.1 Microbacterium sp.
CGTCACGTCGTGGCCGTCGTCGGCGACGGCGCACTCACCGGCGGCATGACATGGGAGGCGCTGAACAACATCACCGACGACAACGACCGCAATCTGGTCATCGTGGTGAACGACAACGGGCGCTCCTACGCGCCGACCATCGGCGGGATGTCGCGCTACCTGAACCGGGTGCGCACCGCCGGAGCGTACCGCGAGATGCACCGGAAGTCCGACCGGCTGTTCCGCACGTTCGGCCCGCTCGGCCGGGCCGTGTTCCGCGGCGTGCGGGGCGGCACGCACGGGTTCCTCTCTCGCTTCACGAACAACGCCGCTCTGTATTCCAATCTCGACATAAAGTACCTCGGACCGGTCGACGGGCACGACATCGAAGCGCTCACCGAGACCCTGCAGCTCGCCCGTGAGTACGGGGCCCCGGTCATCGTGCACGCCATCACTGAGAAGGGCCGCGGTTACCAGCCCGCCCGTGACGACGAAGCAGACCAGTTCCATGCCGTGGGGCGCATCGATCCGGTCACGGGTGGCCCGCTGTCCGCCTCGTCCTCGCAGGCGTGGACCGATCTGTTCGCATCGGCGCTGGTCGACGTCGGCGCCCGTCGCAACGACGTCATCGCGATGACGGCGGCGATGCTGCGCCCCACCGGGCTGGCACCGTTCGCGGAGCGCTACCCCGACCGCGTGTACGACGTCGGCATCGCCGAGCAGCACGCTGTGACGGCTGCCGCCGGGCTCGCCTTCGGCGGTCTGCACCCAGTGGTGGCGATCTACGCCACGTTCATGAACCGCGCCTTCGACCAGGTGCTCATGGACGTCGCGCTGCACAAGGCCGGCGTCACCTTCGTGCTCGACCGGGCCGGCGTGACCGGCCCCGACGGTCCCAGCCACCACGGCATCTGGGACCTCGCGATGCTGCACCTCGTCCCCGGCATCCGCATCGCCGCCCCGCGCGACGGGGCACGGCTGAAGGAGCTGCTGGACGAGGCCGTGGACGTGAACGACGCGCCCACCGTCATCCGCTACCCGAAGGGCGCTGTACCCGCCGACGTGCCGGCTCTGCGCCGGCTCGAGGATGGCGTCGACCTGCTCGCCGAGGACGAGACCGAAGACGTGCTGCTGGTCGGCATCGGCCCGTTCGCCACCCTCGCCCTCGATGTCGCCGAGCGGCTGCGCGCTCAGGGCATCGGAGCGACTGTCGTGGACCCGCGCTGGGCCATCCCCGTGCAGGAATCGATCGTGGAGCTTGCGGCACGGCACCGCCTGGTCATCACGCTGGAGGACGGCATTCGTGTCGGCGGCATAGGCACGCGCGTGCGGCAGGTGCTGCGCGAGGCGGGCATCGACACCGCCGTGGACGAGCTGGGACTTCCCGACGCCTTCATCGATCATGCTTCCCGCGAGGAGATCCTCGCCGATGCCGGACTGAGCGCGTCCAAGATCGCACAGGACGTCGTGGCACAGGTGCTCGGCCGTCGAGTTCCCGTCGCCCGCCAGACCGGCGAGACGGGCGCGATCGAGCTGCCGGTGCACGAGCAGCATTAGCGACCGCACCGTCGCAGCCGGATCAGTTCAGGGCGTGCAGCGCAGCCACCGCGGCGGAGCCGCGATCGGCGCCGTGCAAGGCGTGCGAGAGCAGGTAGCCGTCTGTGAGGGCGTCTCCGGTCACCATCACCCGCACCAGTTCGACGCCGCAGGTGTTGCGCACGTCGTCGGCACAGGCGGCGAGCACACGCCGGTTGATCTCGTCGTTGTGCGGCAGCTCCGCGCCCTCCAGCATCCGGATCGCATCCCGCAGGGCGGCGCCGACGATGTTCGACGCGCGCTCCTTGACGTTCACCACGTCGAGCTCGAACACCCGCAGATCGCGCCCGGTGGGGATCGGTCGCCACTCGAACGAGGCGTGCACGCGATGCTGGTGCCCGCCGGCGCCGGTCATCTCCCGGGCAGGGAGGTCGGTCGCGCGGCAGCGTACATCGACGAGCCGGTACCAGTAGAACAGCGGGAACGCACCGTGCGAGCCGGGATCCAGCACCACGACCTCGCCGACGGCGTTGCCGCGGCCTCGTGATCGCCGCACCGGACGGTGCCGCACGATCGGTTTGCCGTTGCGCGTACGGATCGCCGCCCACCCCTCGTCCACGGTGACGATGAACAGCTTCAGCAGGGCGGGCACCACGAGGAGGATCGTCAGCACCGCCGTCCCGGTCTTCAGCAGCCCCGACATCCCCTTGCCGCTGAGCATCGTGACGAGCATGTCCATGACACCACTGTGCCGGTTCGAAGACCCCGTCGAGCACGAATCCGCCCCGCGAACGGATGTGTTCACGGGCTGTTCCCCGTGTGTTGGACCGACAGGCTCCGGCCGGCGCTGCGCGCCGGCCGGAGCCTGTCGTTCACGCGGGTCAGCGGTGCGCGATGCCCCTGATCGGCGGGTGGTGGAACGTGTCGCCGAACACGCGTTCGGACGCGCCCTCACGATCGAGGTACGGTGACGCGCCGCCGTCGATGAACGGCCAGCCCGCTCCGAGGATCAGGCACAGATCGATGTCTTCGACCTCGGGAACCACGCCCTCGTCGAGCATGATGCGGATCTCCTGCGCCAGTCCGTCCTGCACGCGCTGCAGGATGTCGTCTGCGCTCACGCGCGTGGACCCGACGGCGGGCTTGATGACCTTCTCTGCGTGCTTCGTCCAGCCGGTGACGCGTCCGCCCTTGTCCTTCTCGACGACCTGGTCGAGTTCGGCCAGAGCGTGGAAGTTCTCGTTCGCGTAGAACCGGTCGGGGAAGGCATGCACCATGGTGTCCTGCACGTGCGCGGCGACCTTCCATCCGACCAGGTCGATCAGCTGGAACGGCCCCATCGGCAGACCGAGGGGAGCGAACGCCTTCTCGACGTCCGCGACGGGCGTGCCCTCGTAGACGGCACGAGCGGCCTCGCCCATGACCTTGGCGAGCAGGCGGTTGACGACGAATCCGGGCGCGTCGGCGGTGAGCACGGCGTTCTTGCCGAGCTTCTTGGCCACCACGAAGGCGGTCGACAGTGCGGCATCCGAGGTGCCGGGGGTCTTCACGACCTCGATCAGCGGCATGACCGCGACCGGGTTGAAGAAGTGGAAGCCGACGAGCCGCTCGGGGTGATCGAGCTTCGCGCCGATCTCCTCCACCGACAGCGACGAGGTGTTGGTCGCGAGGATGGCATCGTCGGCGACGATCTTCTCGATCTCTCCGAACACCTGCTGCTTCACCCCGACCTCTTCGAAGACGGCCTCGATCACGAAGTCGCAGTCCGCATAGAGTGCCTTGTCGGTCGTCCCGGTCACCAGCGATCGCAGCTTGTTCGCCGTGTCGCCGTCGAGCCGGCCCTTGCCCTCGAGCTTGCCGATCTCGTCATGGATGTACGCCACGCCCTTGTCGACGCGCGCCTGGTCGAGATCGGTGATCAGCACCGGCACCTGCAGCTTGCGCACGAACAGCAGTGCGAACTGGCTGGCCATCAGGCCGGCGCCGATGATGCCGACCTTCGTGACCTTCTTCGCCAGCTCCTTGTCGGGGGCGCCGACCGGTCGCTTGGCGCGCTTCTGCACGAGGTCGAACGCGTACATGGACGCCGCGAACTGGTCGCCGGCGACGAGGTCCGCGAGCGCCTCGTCCTCACGGGCGAAACCCTCGGCCCGCGTACCGCTCCTGGCCTTGTCGAGCAGGTCGAGGGCGACATAGGGCGACTTCGGCACGGTGCCGATCTTGGACTCCAGCATGCCGCGCGCCATCTTGATGGCGATCGGCCATTTGGTCAGGCGCTCGATCTTGCCTGGTTCGTTCTTGCGCTCGACCTTGCGCCCGCCCAGCACGGCATCCGCCCAGACGAGCGAGTTCTCGAGGAAGTTCGCCGCGGGGAAGATCGCGTCCATGATGCCGAGATCGAACGCCTGCTGTGGCTTGAGCATGCGGTTCTGTTTGAGCGGGTTCGAGATGACGACCTCGAGCGCGTTCTCGACGCCGATCAGGTTCGGCAGCAGGTGCGCGCCGCCCCAGCCGGGGATGAGTCCGAGGAACACCTCGGGGAGGGCGATCGCGGCCGCGGAGGCGTCGACCGTGCGGTATGTCGAGTTCAACGCGATCTCGAGGCCGCCGCCCAGCGCGAGGCCGTTGACGAAGGCGAACGAGGGCACGCCGAGCTCGGAGAGCGAGCCCAGCACCTTGTGCCCGAGCTGGGCGATGAGGCGTGCGTCGTCCTTCGAGCGCATCTTCGTGATGTCCGACAGGTCGGCGCCGGCGGCGAGGATGTACTGCTTTCCGGTGACGCCTACGGCGTGGATCTCGCCTGCGGCAGCGCGCGACTTCAGCCCGGCCAGCGTCTCGCCGAGCTCGAGCAGGGTGCCCGGGCCCAGCGTGTTGGGGCGGGTGTGGTCGCGGCCGTTGTCGAGCGTGATCAGCGCCAGCACCTTGCTTGAAGGCAGCCGGATGTCGCGGACGGGGGAGTGGGTGACGACCTCGCCCTCCGAGAGCGCCTCAAGCGGCGAGAAGTCGACGTGTTCGTACTGTGCAGTGACGGTGTTGGTCATGGATGTGCCTTACTTCCGCTTCTTGCCGTCGTAGAGCGGGTTCTCCCAGATGACCGAGCCGCCTTGGCCGAGACCGACGCACATGGCGGTCAGTCCGTAGCGCACGTCGGGGCGCTCGGCGAACTGCGCCGCCAGCTGGATCATCAGACGCACCCCGGATGCCGCCAGGGGATGGCCGAGCGCGATCGCGCCGCCCCACGGGTTCACCCGCGGGTCGTCGTCGGCGATGCCGAAGTGGTCGAGCAGCGAGATCACCTGGATGGCGAACGCCTCGTTGAGCTCGAACAGGCCGATGTCGGAGATGTCGAGCCCGGCCTTCTTCAGCGCCTTCTCGGTCGAGGGGATGGGTCCGATGCCCATGATCTCGGGCTGCACGCCGGCGAAAGCGAATGAGACCATCTTCATCTTCGGCTTCAGACCGAACTCCTTGACGGCACGCCCCCCGGCGAGCAACGACATGGTCGCGCCGTCGGTGAGCGGCGATGAGGTGCCCGCGGTGACGCGCCCGTGCGGGCGGAACGGGGTCTTCAGACCGGCAAGGTCCTCCATCGTGGTCTGCGGGCGACGGCCCTCGTCCTCGGTGGCGAGGCCCCAGGCACCGTCGGCGCCCCTGATGGCCACGGGCACCAGATCGGGCTGGAACCTGCCCGCATCGTAGGCGGCCTGGACCTTCTGCTGGCTCAGCATGCCGAAGCGATCGGAGCGCTCCTTTGTGAGGTGCGGGAACCGGTCGAAGATGCGCTCGGCGGTGACACCCATGTTCAGCGCGCCAGGGTCGACCATCTTCTCGGCGACGAAGCGCGGGTTGGGGTCGGCATTGCCGCCGATCGGGTGGTGGCCCATGTGCTCAACGCCACCGGCGAGGGCGAAGTCGTACATCCCGATGCCGATCGAAGCCGCCATCGTGGTGACCGAGGTCATCGCGCCTGCGCACATACGATCGACGGCGAGTCCGGGTACGGTCTGCGGAAGTCCGGCGAGGATCGCGACGGAGCGTCCGAGCGTGAGGCCCTGGTCGCCGGTCTGGCTCGTCGCGGCGATCGCGACATCGTCGATCCGGTCGGCGGGAACCTCGTGATTGCGCTCCATCAGCCCGATCGTCGCCTTGACGGCGAGGTCGTCCGCGCGGGTGTTCCAGTACATGCCTTTTTCGCCGGCGCGCCCGAACGGGGTGCGTACGCCATCGACGAAGTAGACGTCCGAGATCTCGGCCACTCTGCCTCCATAGGTTGGGATGATCTCAGCCTAGGGAGCGCCTCGAACGGCCTGGAATCGGTTGGGTCGATCCTACGAATCGTCCTCGACCGGCTCCACGGGGGTTTGCGCGGCTTCTACAAAGGCATCAGAGATCTTCTGTGCAGTGTGCGCAATCTGCCAGGGCCGCGCACCCAGACTTTCGAGCTCGTCGGCGACCGCCTCGACCTCGACCCCCGACGGCTGCCAGGCCAGGCGCCGCAGGTGGTCGGGTGTGAGCAGGTTCTCGGTCGGCATGTGCAGCTCTTCGGCGACCGCCTCCACGGTGAGGCGCGCCGCCTTGTAACGGCGGTCGGCCTCCGGGTTGCGGTCGGACCACGACCGAGGCGGCGGCAGGGCGTCGCTTGGGACTCGTTCGCGCGGCAGCTCGGTGCTCTCACGTCCACGGACGATCGCCTGCCACCAGCGGTCCAGCTCGGTGCGGCTGGCGCGTCCGGTGAAGTCGCGGAGCCCGGCGAGAGCCTGCTTGCTCGTCGGGGCGGCGAGGACGGCCGCCAGCAGCGCCCGATCCGGGACGAGTCGGCCGGGGGAGACATCGACCTGCTGGGCGTACTCCTCGCGAGCAGTCCACAGCTCCCGCGCGATCGCGAGGTTGCGGGCGCCGCGCACCCGGTGCAGGCCGCTCAGCCGGCGCCACGGCTCATCACGAGGGGGCTTGGGAAGGCGCGTCAGGGTTGCCGCGAACTCCTGTTCTGCGATCTCTGTCTTGCCCGTCTCTGCCAGCTCCGCGGCGAGGGCGTCGCGCACGTCTACGAGATGCTCAACGTCGAGGGCCGCATACTCCAGCCATGAGGCGGGCAGCGGCCTGGTCGACCAGTCGGCCGCCGAGTGCTCCTTCGCGAGCGTGATCCCGAGCGTGTGCTCGACGACGGCACCGAGCCCCACGCGCTCCAGCCCGAGCAGGCGTGCAGCGAGCTCGGTGTCGAAGATGGTTGCCGGCTCGAGGTTCAGCTCACGCAGCGACGGAAGGTCCTGGCTGGCCGCGTGCAGCACCCATTCGGCATCCCCGATCGCGGCTTGCAGTGCCGCGACGTCACCGAGCGCCGGCGGGTCGAAGAGGAAGACGCCGGCGCCGCGACGGAACACCTGCACGAGGTATGCGCGCTGGGAGTACCGGAAACCGGAGGCGCGCTCGACGTCGACGGCGACGGGGCCGCTACCGGCGGCGAGCGTGCGGCAGGCCTCCTCGAACTCCGTGCGGTCATCGATCGCGGAGTACTCAGCCACGTCCGCCCCTTCTCGCGCCGAACACGGCGACATCCTCGGAACCGGGAGGCAGACCCGCCAGCATCCCGACCAACTCCGCCCATGCTTCCACATGCGGACGCATGGGCCCCTCCGGCGTCCACGAGGCGCGCAGTTCGATCTGCGCGCCGTCGCCCTCGCCGGCGAGTCCGCCGAAGCCCTTCGACAGCATCTTCGTGGAGGTGCCGGATGCCGAATGGTAGACGGCCTGCCGCGACTCCAGCGCATCCACCAGCCAGGACCAGGCCACGTCTGCCAGCAGCGGGTCCGTGCCGATCTCGGGCTCCAACGGCGCCTGGGCGAAGGCGACGATGCGCCAGGCGCCGTCCCATGCGCCCGGCTCTTCGGGATCATGCAGCAGCACGAACCTTCCGGTGCCGTACACGGAGTCGCCGTGATCGTCCGGACGCACGTCGGCAGCCAGGGCGATCGAGAAGGGCGCGAGGCCTGCAGGTGACGGGATCTCCCTGACGACGATGTCAGAGCGGAAAGCCGTCTCGCGCAGCTGAGCGGCGGCCTCCGCGAAGAGCGAGGCGGCATCCGGGTGGGCGGTCACGTGGACAGGCTAGAGTCAGGAGGCGATGAAGAGTCTCAGGCACGCCGTAGCCTTCGCCGTCCCCGCGCTGGTCGCCACCGCCGGAGCCGCGGGTGCGCTGGCTGTTCTCTCCACAGCCCGCCGGGTCGTGACTCCGGCCGTGCGCCGCAACGACACGCAGATCATCGCGGTCGACACCGGCGCGCAGACGATCGAACTGAGCCGTAATCTCGACACCGAACTGCCCGGGCGATACGGCCTGTTCACCTCGGGCACGTACGGGTACGTGAAGCTTGGCGCCGTACTCAGCGCCGATGCACGCAGCGTGCGCCGCAAGCTGCTGACCAAGATCGAACCCGGCGCTCGAGTGGACCGGGACGCAGCCTTCTCCGGCTGGTACTACGTCAGCCCCACTGAACTGCACCTGCCGTGGGAGAGCGTGAACATCGGCTCGCCGGCGGGGCCCTGCCCGGCCTGGTTCTTCCCCGCCGACTCGCAGACCTGGGTGATCCAGGTGCACGGCCGCGGCACGACGAGGGCCGAGTGCCTGCGGGCCGTGCCGGTGTTCCACGGGCTGGGAATGCCGACGATGGTGGTCTCGTACCGGAACGACGGGGAGGCGCCGCGCAGCAGGGCAGGAAGCTACGCGCTGGGCGCCGCGGAATGGCAGGACGTGGACGCCGCGATCGGGTACGCGCTGCGTCACGGTGCCGAGCGGGTCGTGCTGATGGGCTGGTCGATGGGCGGCGCGGTGGCACTGCAGACCGCCGTCTCGTCGGAGCATCGCGCTCAGATCGCCGGACTCATCCTCGAGTCCCCCGTGGTCGACTGGCGGACGGTGCTGCGCTTCCAGGCGCGCGAGGCGGGTCTGCGCGAGCCCCTTCCCGGTCTGGCGATGGGCGCGCTGTCGCGCTCGGTCACCGCGCGGCTCAGCGGCGCCGAGCATGCGATACCGTTCGACAGGCTGGACATGGTCGCCCGTGCGTCGGAGCTCGAGGCGCCGGCGCTGATCCTGCACAGCGATGACGACGGGTTCGTGCCTCCGGACGCCTCGCACGCGTTGGCGGCCGCGCGCCCGGACATCGTCACCATGCCGCCGTTCTCCGGCGCGCGGCACACGAAGCTCTGGAACTACGATCAGACGCGCTGGACCGCGGCCCTCACCGACTGGCTGCACGAACAGAGGCTGGTCCCGCCGCCTGCATGAAGCGCTCAGCGCTTCTGACGCACCTGCTTCTTCACACGCATGAGCATGCCGGTCATCCCGCCGATGCGCAGTGGTGACACAGCCCGGCTCAGTCCGATGCTCTGCGGGTAGTCGTCCGGGATGGCGAGCACCTCGTCGGCGGTGAGCCCGGTGATCCCCTGCACGAGGATGCTGGCGAAGCCGCGCGTGGTGGGGGCCTCGGGCGGAGCAGTGGCGTGCATCGTCACGACCTCGTCGTTCACCTCGACGTAGATGTAGACCGGCGACTGGCACTCGGCGACGCGCTCGCACATCTCGGGGTGGCTCGCGACTTCCTCCGACACTTCGGGGAGTTCGTTGGCGAACTCCAGCAGCAGCTGGAGGCGGTCCGGCTCGGCGAGCTCGAGGAACTCGTCCCGGAACTGCGCCAGCGTGTCGGGGATGTGCGTCTGGATCATCCCTGCAATTGTCACACGCTCAGAGTGAGCCAGGCTCTGAACCGGCGACGATCGGCACCCGCACGGCGCTGCCCCACTCAGTCCACGAGCCGTCGTAGTTGCGCACCTTCTCGATGCCGAGCAGGTGCTTCAGCACGAACCAGGTGTGGCTGGAGCGCTCACCGATCCGGCAGTACGCGATGACCTCGTCGTCGCCCTTGACGCCGGCGCCGTCGTGGTAGATCGCCTCCAGCTCACTGCGCGGCCGGAACCCGCCGTCCTCGGCGACCGCCTTGCCCCAGGGAACGCTCTGCGCGGTGGGGATGTGTCCGGCGCGCAGCGCGCCCTCCTCGGGGTACGCGGGCGCCGTCGTCCGCTCGCCGTTGTACTCCTCGGGGGAGCGCACGTCGATCAGCGGGCCCCGGCCGATGAACTGCAGTACGTCGTCCTTGTAGGCGCGCAGCAGGGAGTCGTCGCGCTCGATTACGGGGTATTCGGTGCGCACGGGCGACGATGCCTCGGTCGTGAGCTCGCGGCCCTCGGCGATCCAGCGGTCGCGGCCGCCGTCGAGCAGACGCACGTCCTCGTGCCCGAACAGTGAGAACACCCACAGCGCGTAGGCGGCCCACCAGTTGTTCTTGTCGCCGTAGATCACGACGGTGTCATCGCGCCGGATGCCCTTGCGGCTGAGCAACTCGGCGAAGCCCTCTCCGTCGACGTAGTCCCGCACGATCGGGTCGTTGAGCTCGGTGTGCCAGTCCACCTTCACGGCGCCGGGGATGTGGCCGGTCTCGTAGAGCAGGACGTCCTCGTCCGACTCCACCACGACCAGTCCCGGCTTGCCGAGGTTGGCGGCGAGCCATTCCGTGCTGACGAGGCGGCCCGGGTCGGCGTACTCGGCGAACTTCGGGGAGGTGGTGTCGATCTCGACGGTCACGGGGGGCTCCTTGAGGTGTAAGGGCGCGGGGTGTGAGGGATGACGGCGTAGTCTTGATCCGTCCCTACGACCATAGATCGCCTTCCGGTGCCGCGCATCCGGAACGTAAGACTTCGACACAGGATACGGATGACACAGACGCCCAGCACCGGCATCGTGCACCTGACCGACCGTACGCCCTCGGTCACCGGCACGGAGATGCTGGCGAGTCTCGTCCCGCCGCCGCAGTTCGACGAGGCCACGTTCGACAGCTACCGTGCCGACCCTGCATATCCCTCGCAGGAGGACGCGAAGAAGACCTTGCAGCGCTTCGCCGGACAGGGCGAGCCGGCCAAGCGCGGTGGCCTGTTCCGGCGCGCGCCGAAGGAGACGCCGCTGAAGCCCGGGGTGTACCTCGACGGTGGGTTCGGCGTGGGGAAGACCCACCTGCTGGCATCCGTCTATCACGCCCTTCCCGCCCGTCGGAAGTACTTCGGCTCGTTCATCGAGTACACCGCGCTGGTGGGGGCTCTCGGGTACAAGAACACCGTCGATCTGCTGCGCGGAGCGGATCTGCTCTGTATCGACGAGTTCGAACTCGACGACCCGGGCGACACGATGGTGATGACACGGCTGCTCGGTGAGCTGGTCCCGTCCGGCACCAGGCTGGCCGCCACCTCGAACACGCCCCCGAACGCCTTGGGCGAGGGCCGCTTCGCCGCGCAGGACTTCCTGCGCGAGATCCATGCCATGTCTGACAGCTTTCAGACACTGCGCATCGACGGCGTCGACTACCGCCAGCGAGCCCTCAACGGGCACGCCGTGGTGCTGACCGATGCGGAGTACAGCGGGCGAGTCGCGGATGCCGCGGCGACGGGGGTCGCCTGCGATGACGACTTCTCGGCGATGATCCGGCATCTGGCCCATGTGCATCCGTCGCGCTATATCCGCCTCATCGACGGCGTCAGTCTGGTGGGCCTGCGGAACGTCCGAGTGCTCACCGATCAGTCGGAGGCGCTGCGGTTCGTGGCGTTCGTCGACCGCGTGTACGACGCCCAGATCCCCGTGGCAGCGACCGGCGTGGGGCTGGACGCCGTGTTCGCAGACGAGATGCTGGCGGGCGGATACCGGAAGAAGTACCTGCGGGCGATCTCGCGACTGAATGCGCTCACCCACTCCGTCGAAGGCTGAGCAGCTCTCGATTTGAGCAGAAGGGTGAGATAAGGCTAGCCTAAGTCGTCTTCTTCCCACCCTGAGATCGAGGTACCGCGCGTGAAGCGTACGGTTACGACGCGCCTGGCATTGCTGACCGGAGCGACCGCCATCGCCCTGGCACTGAGCGGATGCGGCGCATCCGAGGTCATCGGCACGGCGGCACCGGTCGCCGCTGGCACGGGTGGCACCCAGTACCCGGTGACCATCGAGAACTGCGGTCACGAGATCGTGCTGGAATCCGCTCCGCAGCGCGTGGCGTCGCTCGATCAGAACGCCACCGAGATCCTGCTGTCTCTCGGTCTGCAGGACAGGATCGTCGGCACCGCCTCGTGGACCGACCCGATCCTTCCCGCCCTCGCTGACGCGAACCAGGGCGTCCCGCGCCTCGCCGACAACGCGCCCACCTACGAGGTGCTGCTCGGATCCGATCCGGACTTCGTCACGGCGTCGTTCGGTCGTCACTACCGAACCGAGGGCGGCGTCGCGTCACGTGATCGCCTCGCCGAGACCGGCATCCCGTCGTATCTGTCGCCGACCGACTGCGAGGACGGCGTCAGCATCAACGGGGGCGGGACCCGTACCAGGCCGCTGACCGTGGACGCCCTGTACCAGGAGATCCGCGAGCTCGCGACGATCTTCGACGTGCAGGACCGCGGTGAGGAGCTCATCTCCGACCTGCAGACCCGCACCGAGAGCGCCCTCGAGGGCGTTGACATGCACGGCGCGACCGTCGCGTTCTGGTTCGCCGACACGAAGACCCCGTACGTAGCCGGCGGTTTCGGAGCCGCGTCCATGCTGGCGTCGCTGACCGGCATGGAGAACGCCTTCGCAGACGTCGACGACGACTGGCCCGCCACCGGGTGGGAGTCATTCGTCGACGCTGAACCGCAGATCCTCGTTCTCGGAGACCTGCAGCGCGACCGTTTCCCGGGCGACCGCCTCGATGACAAGATCTCCTTCCTGGAGTCCGACCCGCTCGCGAGCACGATGGATGCCGTGAAAGACCGGTGCTTCCTCGCGCTGCACGGCGCGGAGATGAACCCCTCGATCCGCTACGTCGACGGGCTCGAGAAGATCCAGGAGTGGACCAGGAACGCCGGCGAGTGCCTGGCCCCGTGACGCGGCGCGTTCTGCCGTTCGCCCTGATCACGCTCGGCGGGCTGGTGCTCTTCGTCGGCTCGGTCGGCGTGGCCGTCACCCTCGGGTCGGCGGACATCTCGCTCGTGAACGTCAGAGACATCGTGCTGAACCATCTCGGCATCACCGACATCCCGGTTCGCGTCTCCGAGGACGCGATCGTCTGGCAGGACCGGATGCCGCGAACGCTGGTCGCGGCCGCCTGTGGCGCGGGCCTCGGCGTCTGCGGGGCCGTGCTGCAGTCGCTGCTGCGCAACCCGCTGGCCGACCCGTTCATCCTCGGGGTCTCGTCCGGAGCCTCGACCGGCGCCGTCGTCGTCGGCATGCTCGGGCTCGGTGGCACCGCGATCGGCCTTTCCGGAGGAGCGTTCATCGGCGCGCTCGTCGCTTTCGGCTTCGTGCTCCTCGTCGGGCGCCACGCCAACGGTGGAGTGAGCGGGATCGTGCTCGCCGGGGTGGCGGGAACCCAGCTGTTCTCGGCGCTCACCTCGCTGGTGATCTTTGCGTTCGCCGACTCGGACGAGACCAGGGGCATCATGTTCTGGCTGCTCGGGTCGCTCGAGGGGATGCGCTGGGACGACGTGCTTCTGACCATGACGGTCGCCGTGCTGGGCACGACGATCGCGTTGGGCTACATGCGCTCGCTCGACGCGTTCGCGTTCGGCGAGGACATCGCCGCGTCGCTCGGCATCCACGTCGCCCGCACACGGATCATCCTGCTGACGCTCACCGCTCTGCTCACCGCCGCTCTCGTCAGCGTGGCCGGCGCCATCGGGTTCGTGGGACTCGTCCTGCCGCACGCGGCGCGGCTGCTGTTCGGCCAGCGCCACTCCCGGGTGGTCCCTGCCACCGCCGCGCTCGGCGCGATCTTCATGGTGTGGGTCGACGCCGGGTCGCGGGTGATCTTCGCGCCCTCGCCTCTGCCGGTCGGTGTCGGCACCGCCATCGTCGGCGTACCGGTGTTCGTGCTGCTGCTCGTCCGACGGAAGGCGACGCCGTGACGCTGTCCGCAGCCGAGGTTTCCTGGGCCCGCGGCGGCGCGCTCGTGGTCGACGGCGTGACGCTTCGGCCTGAGCCGGGGCAGACTGTGGGTCTGCTCGGGCCGAACGGGTCGGGCAAATCCTCGCTGCTGCGTCTGCTGCAGGGCCTGGCCAAGCCAGATCGAGGGCTCATCACGCTCGACGGCGACGACATCTCCGGGATCCGGCGCCGGGATGTCGCGCAGAAGGTCGCCACCGTCAGCCAGCAGGCCGAGACGGATGCCGACATCACCGTGTTCGACGTCGTTCGCCTCGGACGCACGCCGTACCGAGGCCTGTTCGGGGGCGGATCGATGCGCGATGACGCGGTCGTCCGTGACGCCCTGCGCCACGTCGACCTCATCGGCAAGGAGGACCGTCTGTGGCACGCGCTCTCCGGGGGAGAGCGTCAGCGGGCACACATCGCCCGAGCACTCGCGCAGGAACCGCGCGAACTGCTGTTGGACGAGCCCACCAACCATCTCGATATCCGTCATCAGCTGGAGCTGCTCCGACTCGTCACCGGCCTTCCTGTGACGACGGTGATCGCCCTGCACGACCTGAATCTGGCGGCGATGTTCTGCGACGCCGTGGTCGTCCTGAGCGCCGGCCGAGTGGTCGCAGCCGGACCGCCGGCCCTGGTGCTCACCGAGGAGCTGATCCGTGACGTGTACGGGGTGCGCTCGCGCGTCACCGCCGACCCGGCATCCGGCGTCGCGCACATCGCCTTCATCCCCTGAGCCGCGCCCCTATCGTCCGGCGTTCCGAAGATCAACCCGCTGACCGGGGCACGCAGTCGACCGCTAGTCTCGACGGTCCAGACCCAGGAGGATGCCATGCCGATGACACCCGAAGAGAAGCGTCACGATCAGCTCACCGCCGCTCCGGACGCGACGGAGCAGGATGCCGCGCCGCGGGTGCGCGTGACGAAGGTCGACGGCAACACCCGTGTGGACATCGCGGAGGAGGCCGAGGTGCGGCCCGGGCCAGGACCGGGCATGCCCGACGCGGAGGGACACGACGAGGCGACCGGCGACGGAGGGCAGTAACGCGATCGTCACATTGCGGAGCCTCCCGTAACAACGCCGCAACACGGCGCGCGCTCCGGCGAAACGTGGCGCGAGCACACTGAACCCACTTCTTAGTGAAAGTGAGGTTCGACATGGATGCTCCGGGAAACATCTCCTGGGCCGTGACGGCGACGGCGCTCGTGCTGCTGATGACGCCGGGGGTCGCGTTCTTCTACGGCGGTCTGGTCAAGGCCAAGAGCGTGATCAGCATGATGATGATGAGCTTCGGCTCGATCGGGCTGATCGCAGTGCTGTGGATCCTCTACGGCTTCTCGATGAGCGCTGTCGAGCACCCCGGGCAGTTCGCCGGCAACCCGTTCGCGGATTTCGGGCTGGTGTCCGCCGCCAGCGGTGAGGGTGCCAACGTCGCGCTGCTCGGCATCGCCTATGGCGCCACCTTCGCGATCATCACCGTCGCGCTGATCTCCGGTGCGATCGCCGACCGGGCGAGGTTCGGCCCCTGGCTGATCTACGTCGGGATCTTCGGCACGCTCGGCTACTTCCCGATCGCGGCCTGGGTGTGGGGCGGCGGCTGGATCATGAACCTGGGCGCCATGCTGTTCGGCGAGGACAGCGGCATCGCCGTCATCGACTATGCCGGCGGACTCGCCGTGCACACCACGGCTGGGGCCGCGGCGCTGGCCTTGGCGCTCGTCCTCGGCAAGCGGATCGGGTTCGAGAAGGGCATCCAGAAGCCGCACAACGTGCCGCTCACTCTGCTGGGCGCATCACTGCTGTGGTTCGGATGGTTCGGCTTCAACGCGGGTGCCGAATGGCTGTCGGAGGACATGGGGCAGGTCGGCCTGATCGCGATCAACACGCTCGGCGCGACGGCCGCGGCGATCCTCGGCTGGATCCTCATCGAGAAGCTCAAGGACGGCAAGGCCACGTCCATCGGCGCGGCCTCGGGCGCGGTGGCCGGTCTCGTCGCGATCACGCCGGCGTGCGCCAACCTGACACCGGGCTGGGCCTTGCTCCTCGGCGCGCTCTCGGGTGTCGCGTGCGCTCTGGCCGTCGAGCTGAAGTTCCGGCTCGGCTTCGACGACTCGCTCGATGTCGTCGGCATCCACCTGGTCGGCGGACTGCTCGGCACCCTGTACCTCGGCGTGTTCGCCACCGGCCAGGGGCTGCTCACAGGCGGCGACCTCCGCCTGCTCGGTGTGCAGGCCATCGCCGCCCTCGGGGTGCTGCTGTACGCCTTCGTCACCTCGCTCGTCATCGGGCTGGCCATCGAGAAGACCATCGGCTTCCGCGTGACCGGTGAGGACGAGATCGCCGGTGTCGACCTGGTCGTGCACGGCGAGGAGGGCTACGTCCTCACCCAGGCGTGAGGGCCCGGCTAGGGTGGCGGGGTGACCTCCTCGAAGAGCATCCTGTCCACCCTGGCCGGCATCCTTGTGAAGGCGCTCTCGCGCGAGACGACGGCCGAGCCGGTCAATCCCCGGCGTCCGCACGCCAGACTCCGTCCGGACGGCCGGGGTCCGGTGCCTGATGCGAGGAGTACCGGATCCCAGGAGGGGACGCAGACCGTGCGGATCGATCCGGACAGCGTCCCGGACCTCGCCGTCGGCTACTCGCCGTCGCGCAACCGCCTGCCGGACTCGGGCGAGGTGATCTGGACCTGGGTGCCCTACGAGGAGAACGACGGCCGAGGGAAGGACCGTCCGGTGCTCGTGATCGGGCGTCAGTCCCGTGAGCGGGTCTACGCCGTGCGGATGACCAGCAGATCGCACGACGGCGATCGTGACTACGTTCCGATCGGGGCAGGGGAGTGGGACTCCCGCGGCAGGGAGT
>JAPSIX010000170.1 GCA_031178475.1 Microbacterium sp.
CTCGTCGTGCTGCTCATCATCGGCGCGCTGCTCGGGATCGGCTCGGCACGCCAGCGTCGTGGCGACGCCGTCGCTCCCGCGCTGTTCTGGGGAATCGGCGTGCTCACGCTGGTGAACGCCGGTATCGCCGTGCTGTGGTGATTCACACCCCCGACAGGTACTCCAGCTGCGCCCGCGCCGACATCTCGGCCGCATAGCGGATGCGCGGGTCGACGTCCGGATAGATCGCATCGACGACCGCGCGGATCGTGTCGTCGTCGGCGACCGCGGGCCGTCCCAGGCCGACCAGCGCGGTCTCGATCTCGGCCAACCGCGACCGGCGGTGCGCGAGCAGTTCGTCGCAGACGGCCGCCAGACTCGGCAGGATCTCGCCGTGCGCGGGCAGCGCCCGCGCCTCACCGAGCGATCGCAGTCTCTCGAGCGTGGTCAGGTACTCGCGCAGCGACCCGGTCGCGGCGAGCACGGTGGTGCCCCGGCCGAGTACGGTGTCGCCGGTGAGTACGCTGAGTCCGTCTTCGCCGCCGACGGCGAAGCAGACCGAATCGGCGGTGTGCCCCGGTGTGGCGAGCACGTCGATCCGGCATCCGGCCGCGTCGACCGCCTCGCCGTCGCCAAGAGGTTCCGCGTCGATGCAGAGACGCGGGTCCGCCGCCCGCACCGGCGCACTGGTGCGGCGATGCAGCTCACCGGCCGCCTCGACGTGGTCGAGATGGTGATGGGTGAGGAGGATGAGCTCGACCGGGGCGATTCCGAGCACCCGCTCCAGGTGACCCTCGTCCGCCGGGCCGGGGTCGACGACCACCGCAGACCGCGACGACGGATGCCGGATCACCAGCGTGTTCGTGCCGTCCAACGTCATCGGCCCGGGATTGGGTGCCAGCACCCGCGTGACGAGCGAGGCCCATCGGTCGATCCCGTGCGTCATCCCGGCGCCTTCCGTCGTCTCCGGCCCTTCGCCTGCCAGCATAGGGGCGGGACGTGTCAGCGAGGGGCGCAACGACAGGAGGCAGCGATGGAGTTCGACGGCTGGCAGCCGCAGACCACCCGCGGCGAGGAGATCGTGGACGCCCGCCGCACGGCCGGTCTCGCGGCGCTCTTCGACGACGGGCTTCCCGCGCCCGCCCTCGGCGAGGAGCTGCCCCCGCTCTGGCATTGGGTGGCGCTGCCGCACTGGTCGCGTTCGGGTGAACTCGGTGCAGACGGCCACCCGCGGCGCGGCGGAGTGCTGCCGCCGGTGCCGCTGCCGCGGCGCATGATCGCCGGAGGCGAGGTGCAGCTGCACCGGGCGCTCCGCCTCGGCGAGGTCGTGCAGCGCGAGACCGTCGTCTCGGACGTGCAGCACAAGCAGGGCCGCAGCGGTCCGCTCGTGCTCGTCTCGGTCACCACCCGGATCACGGATGCGGGCGGCGTGGTCGCGCTGGACGAGCGTCTGGACCTCATCTACCGCGATACGTCGCAGAGTCCGGCATCCGTTTCGCTCCCCACCGACGCTGAGCCCGGTCTTCCGCTGCGACGCGACGGCGACGGATGGATCCTTCGCACGGACGCGTCGATGCTCATGCGGTTCTCGGCGCTGACCGCGAACGCACACCGCATCCACTACGACTGGCCGTACGCGACGCAGGTCGAGGGGTACCCGGCACTGGTCGTGCACGGCCCGCTACAGGCGATCGCCCTCGCCGAGACGCATCGCCTCGCGGGCGGCGAGCCGATCCGTCGGTTGCGATACCGTGCCAGCACTCCGCTGTTCTGCGGGCAGAGCGCCCACCTCACCGCGGATGCCGGAGGCGACGGCATCCGTCTCTTCCTCACGGCCGAGGGTGCCGAACGGCCTGGTTTCACGGTGCAGATCGAGAGCTGACGCCGCACCTGCACCGGCCCGGCGAAGGGCTGACCTCACGCTGTCCAGGAGGCGCCTGTGGGCCGTCTCCCATACCCCGGGGACGATGCAACCCCCCTTGACCCAGCCGCGCAGTCTCGCTAGACCGGGAAGGGCTCCCCCTGCGGAAGACCACAGGGGGTCCGACAAGGGAGGTACCACCATGGACTGGTCCGAAGCCGGCGCAGGGATAAGCGAGATGCTCGCAGGTCTCGGGCGCTTCGTTCTCCAGCTGCTCGTGTTCCTCGTCATCCTGCTGATCGGATGGCTGATCGCGAAGAGCGTCTCGAAGGCCCTGGAGTTCCTGTTCAAGAAGATCGGGTTCCAACGACTGCTTGACAGAGCCGGGATAACCCGGCTGCTCGCGCCCACCGGCATCGACCCGCTCATGCTGGTCGTCAAGCTGGTCTACTACTTCATCCTGCTCATCGCGCTGCTGCTCGCGCTCGGCGCGTTCGGTCCGAGCAACCCCGTAGCCGGCATCGTGGAATCGATCATCGCCTGGCTGCCGCGTCTGTTCGTCGCCATCGTCATCGTGATCGTGGTGGCGGCCATCGCGAACTTCGTCGCCGACATCATGCGTCCGGCGCTGGCGAAGTTCCGCTTCGGTCCGGCGCTCACTCGCATCGTGACCGTGACGATCATCGCGATGGGTGTCATCGCGGCGCTCAACCAGATCGGCGTCGCCGTCACGGTGACCATGCCTCTGCTCATCGCCACGCTGGCCGCCATCGTCGGCGTGATCATCGTCGGCGTAGGCGGCGGGCTCATCGGCCCGATGCGGACCCGCTGGGAGAAGTGGCTCGGCACCATGGAGTCCGAGCTGAAGTCGGCACCGTCCGGCTCCCCCGCGACGGCGTCGGCAAACCCGGTCCGCTCGGGTTCGGGTACGGCGAGCAGCCCGGCGTCCGGGCCCGTCACACCGCCGGCATCCGGACCTGCGAGCGGCTCGGTCTCGGATCCGACCGTCCCGCAGCCGCCGAGCACACCCGGCGAGCCCGGGCCGGGAGTTCCGCCGACGGCACCGCCGGCTCCCCCGGCGCCGCCCCGGGCGTAACGACCCGCGAAACACCCGCACATCCCGCAGGACGCTCAAGCGTCCTGCGGGATGCTGCTGTCATCGCACGGTCAGCCGGTCTCCGTCGTCCCCGCGTAGTCGGCGATCACCCTGCGGTTCTCACCGTCCACGCTGATCAGGCCGCCGTAGGGCAGGATCCACTGCGGCCTGGTGTGCCCGAAGGGCACGCCGACGCACACGACGGCATCCGGGTTGTACCGGGCCATGGCGTCGACGACGGCGTCGCGCTGCGCGACCCGCAGGGCACGGCGCTCGGCCGACGAGCGCAGCACGTCGAAGCTGGTCGTCGGGGGTCGCGCGACGAGGACGGCGGCGACGGCGCCGAGCAGGCCGCGCTCGCCGAACGCGCGCAGGTGCTCGGCCACCGCCTCGGCGGGCATGAGGCGCTCGCTCGTCTCCAGCAGCAAGACCGCGCCCTGCAGCTGTTCGTTGGTCGGGAGCCGGTCCGCCAACGCCAGCTGGATGAGCACCTCCAGGCATCCGCCCCAGGTGTGCCCGATGATCCGCTCGGCGGGCCCGGCCCAGCTCCACGGATCGGTCGGCTCGCGGTCACCGAACTCCGTGAGCGACTCGGGGCTCTCCCAGCGGCGGCCGAAGTCCTCCGACTCGCCCGGCTCGGTCAGTTCCAGCACGCCGCCGTCCAGCAGAGCGGCACGCAGCGATCGCAGCTGGATGTCATCGACGGCAGGTCCCGCGCCGAGCTGCACCTGAGTGGACCCGCCGTGGAAGCCCGCCACGCCGTGCCGCCACAGCCAGTTCAGGATGTTGGTGTTGTCGCTGTACCCCAGGAACGGCTTCGGGTCGGCCTGCGCGAGCGCGGGGTCGAGATGCGGGGTCACGAGGATCTGGTCGTCACCGCCGATGGTGGCGAGGATCGCGCGGATGTCGGGGTCGGCGAACGCCGCATTGACGTCGGCCGCCCGCGCCTCAGGGGTCGCATTCAACTCACGCGTGGTCGAATACTCGACCGGCACGAGGCCGGTGAGCTCCTGCAGGCGCCGCATCGCCTGCTCGTGGATGGCGGGGCCGACGGCGGGAGCCGCGAACGCCGGTGACAGCACGGCGACCCGGTCGCCGGAGCGGGCCTTGGGTGGGAGCAGCATCCGTCCATCCCACCACACCGCGAGCTTCCACGCCGCGGGGTACGCCTGGCAGGCCATCGCGAGCGCGCTGGGCGTCAGCAAACAGGCGGCGCATAAGCGATTCGGCGGAAGATAGAGACGATCCCCCACCCGGAACGAGGTCATCATGTCGCGTA
This sequence comes from Microbacterium sp., assembly GCA_031178475.1. Classification (GTDB taxonomy): domain Bacteria; phylum Actinomycetota; class Actinomycetes; order Actinomycetales; family Microbacteriaceae; genus Microbacterium. Next base: position 4,216 of record JAPSIX010000170.1, read on the forward strand.
CGGCGCCCGCACGCCG
>JAPSIX010000030.1 GCA_031178475.1 Microbacterium sp.
TTGCCCATCACCCGGGCGCGCAGGTCCTGAGGTGAGGAGAAGCCGGAGGCATCCCGCGACGCCACGAATCCCATCGCACCCGTGCGGGAAGCGAGGAACTCCGAGCCGATGTTCGACGTCATCACGATCACCGTGTTGCGGAAGTCGACCGTGCGACCCTGACCGTCGGTCAGCCGCCCGTCATCGAGCACCTGCAGGAGCAGGTTGAACACGTCGGGGTGGGCCTTCTCGATCTCGTCGAACAGCACGATCGAGTACGGGTTGCGCCGCACCCGTTCGGTGAGCTGACCGGCCTCGTCATAGCCGACGTATCCGGGAGGGGCGCCGACCAGACGCGACACGGTGTGCCGCTCTCCGAACTCGCTCATGTCGAAGCGGATGACCGAGCCCCCATCCGCCTGCCCCGAGCCTGTCGAAGGGAAGAGCCGGTCGGCGAGGGCCTTCGCCAGCTCGGTCTTTCCGACCCCGGTCGGACCGAGGAACAGGAACGACCCGACCGGCCGGCGGGCATCTCCCATGCCGGTGCGGCTGCGACGCACGGCTCGGGCGACCGCGGCCACCGCGTCGTCCTGACCGATCACGCGCCGGTGCAGCTCCTGCTCGAGGTCGGCGAGACGCTCTCGCTCGCTCTCGGTGAGGCGGCTGGCGGGAATGCCGGTCGCGCGGGAGATCACCTCGGCGATCTCCTTCTCGTCGACGACGGCCTGATCGTCGGATGCCGTGCGCCCCGCGCCGTCGATCCGCGCCTGCACCGCTGCGATCTCGTCACGCAGCCGTGACGCCTGCTCGTAGTTCTCGGTGCGCACGGCGGCGTTCTTCTCGGCTTCCAGCTCTGCGAGCCGCGCCATCAGGGTCTCCACGTCGCTGGTCGATCCGAGCCGCAACCGCAGGCGCGCTCCGGCCTGGTCGATCAGGTCGATGGCCTTGTCGGGCAGAACGCGGTCGGGCAGGTACCGGGCGCTGAGCTGCACGGCGGCCCGGATCGCGGCGTCCGTGTAGCGCACGCCGTGGTGCTGCTCGTACGCGGGCTTCAGCCCCTCGAGGATGAGCACGGCGTCCTCGATCGACGGCTCGGCGACCTTCACCGGCTGGAAGCGGCGCTCCAGCGCCGGGTCCTTCTCGATGCGGCGGTACTCGTTCAGCGTCGTCGCACCGACCAGGTGCAGTTCCCCGCGGGCGAGCCGAGGCTTGAGGATGTTGCCGGCGTCCATGCCGCCGTCTCCGGCGCCTCCGGCGCCCACGACGGTGTGCACCTCGTCGATGAAGACGATGATCTCGCCCTTGTGCGCGGCGATCTCGTCCATCGTCTTGGTGAGCCGCTCCTCGAAGTCGCCGCGGTAGCGGGCTCCGGCGAGCATCGCGGCCATGTCCAGTGCGATGACGCGGCGCTCGCGCAGGGCCTGCGGCACGTCGCCGGCGACGATCGCCCGGGCGAGGCCCTCGACGATCGCGGTCTTGCCGACGCCGGCCTCGCCGATCAGCACCGGGTTGTTCTTGGTGCGCCGGCTGAGGATCTCGATCGCCTGCTCGATCTCGTCGGCCCGGCCGATCACCGGATCGAGCTCGCCGGCGCGGGCCCGGGCGGTCAGGTCAAGACCGTAGGTGTCGAGCATGGGCGTCTCGGATGCCGGCTCCTCGTCCTTCTCTGGGGCAGGAGCGCCGGCGGGGACGGCCTCGCGGATGCCCTGGGTGAGCGCCTCGGCCGTGACACCCGCCCGCGCGAGGATCTGTCCGGCGGGGACGTCCTGCCCGAGTACCAGCGCGAAGAACAGGTGTTCCGGGTCGATGTAGGTCGCCCCCGACGAACGCGCCACCTGGTACGCGTGGAACAGCGCGCGGCTCGCGCTGGGCGTGATCACGGCGGCGGCCTGGTCTGCGGCGGACTCGCCGGGCATGGGGAGGCGAGCGTCGACGGCTTCGACGATGTCGCGGGGCTGCACGCCGATGCGCTCGACGGTCTGGGCGACCGTCTCGTCCTCGACGATCATCCGCAGCACGTGCAGTGCGTCGAGTTCGGTCTGGCCGCGTTCCAAGGCGAAGCGGCCCGCGCGCTGCAGGATCTGCTGGGTGCGGGCGGTGAGGAAACGGCTGAGGTCGATCGAACGCGCCTGGCGAGCCTGCTCACCCGCAAGATACCTGGCGAGGAATTCGTCGAAGGAGTTCGGCCCTTCCGGTGGGAAGTGGTTCTGAGGCATTGTCTCGCCCTCCTGAGAAGTTGCGTCGGTTCACATCAAGTATGCAAACCTGAGTCCAGTTCTATCAAGTTCCAACGTGACAGCACGGATGATATTCCCAGCCATGACGGTGGCGAGCGCCGTCGATCTGGCCATGCTCAGCGCGATGCTGGGCCGCATCACCGAGTTCGGCTTCGTGCGCGGCAGAACACCGTTCGCCCGGCTGGAGCGCTGGCAGACGGGCTATCTGCCCGTCTATGCGGCGTGGGCGGCCGTCGTCGTGGCTGCCTTTCCACCGCTGTTCGGCTTCGCGTAGCGCCGTCGATAGACTCGCCGGGTGGTCTCGCTTCTGTACGTGTGCGTCCGGCCCGAGTCCGGTGCCGCCGATGCCGAGCACCGCTCGTTCGGCCGTGCTCTGGGCGTGCCGCAGCTCGACCGGCTCGACCTCATCCGGCACCCGCTGCCGGCCGACCTGTCGGAGCGGTACGACGGCGTCGTCGTCGGCGGATCGCCGTACAACGTGGTCGCCGAGGAGCGCGACGAGGTGCAGCGCCGCGTGGAGAACGACCTCGAGGAGATCGCACGCCAGGCGGTCGACGGCGGGCTGTCGGCGTTCTTCACGTGTTACGGGATCGGTGTGGTGACCCGGATGCTGGGCGGCGTCGTCGGCACGGCGACGCCGGAGTCCACCCGTCCGACGACGATCCACATCACGGATGCCGGCGCCGGTGACCCGCTGTTCGGGCCGGCCGCTCCGCAGATGGGCGTGCTGACCGCGCACAAGGAGGGGTCGACCGAGCCGCCCCCTGGCGCGGCGCTGCTCGCCACCAACGACGACTGCCCTGTGCAGGCGTACCGGGTGGGCGCCCGTCTGTACGCGACGCAGTTCCATCCCGAAGTCACGCCGCAGGACTTCGTCGACCGGATGGCCTACTACCGCACCACCGGCTACTTCGACCCGCATGCGTTCGACGTCACCGCCGAGCGCGTGCTCGCGGCATCCGTCTCCGGCACCGACCTGCTGCGCCGGTTCGGCGAGCTGCTCGACGGTGACCTCAGCCCGCGATGAGCCCGATCCGCTCCTCCAGGTAACCGGCGAGCGGCACGTGGGCCGCGCCGGGTGACCATCGAACGTGCGGCATCCCGCCGATCAGGGCGAGCGGGCCCGACTCGCCACCGGCATCCACCGCCGCGACGTCGAGCTGCTGCCAGCCGACGTGCACGGTCTCGCCCTCCCCGAACCCGCCTCGGCGTGCCTGCGCCCGGCGCTGCGCACGGTGCCTGGCCGATTCGGCCGGGTAGCCGCGCCGCACCGCCGCGGCAGCGCGCAGCACGTCCCCGGTGGCGAACACCCCGTCATCGCCGAGTAGCAGTACGCCGAGGTGCCAGGCGGACCCGGCGCGGACGATGCGCGTCCCACGCCAGCGTGATGACCGTTCCACCCCGAGCGCCTCGCGGGGAATGCCGGCCAGGCGCCGACGCGCCTGATCGAACAGCTCGGCTGTGGTGGTCATGGGTTCAAGGGTAGCGATTCGCTCCGCCACGCCCCGGAGAGGCAGAATCGATGCATACCCCCTGCGAGGAGCACCATGTCCCACTCCGACACCGCACGCCTTCTCATCGCCTGCGACGACCAGCCCGGTATCGTCGCGGCCGTGGCCGGCGCGCTCGCCGAGCACGGCGCGAACATCATCTCCCTCGACCAGCACTCGACCGACTCCGAGGGCGGCCGGTTCTTCCAGCGCACCGTCATCCACCTGGAAGGACTCGCCGCGCGCCGTCCCGAACTGGAGGCCGCGATCGCGAAGGTGGCCGGCCGGTTCGACATGGACTGGTCGCTGCACGATGTCGCACGTCGCAAGCGGGTGGCGATCTTCGTGTCGAAGTACGACCACTGTCTGATGGAGCTGTTGTGGCGCACGCAGCGCGGCCAACTCGACATCGATATCACCATGGTCGTCTCCAACCATCCCGACCTCGCCGAGTCGGTGCGCTCGTTCGGCGTGCCGTTCGTGCACATCCCGTCGAACGACAAGGCCGAGATGGAGCGCCGCCAGCTCGAGCTGCTCGCGGGCAACGTCGACCTGGTCGTGCTGGCGCGCTACATGCAGATCCTCTCCGACGACTTCATCCAGCAGGTGGGTGCGCCGATCATCAACATCCACCATTCCTTCCTTCCGGCGTTCGTGGGCGCGAATCCGTACGCGCGCGCGAAGGACCGCGGCGTGAAGCTCATCGGCGCCACCGCCCACTACGCCACCGCCGACCTCGACGAGGGTCCGATCATCGAGCAGGACGTCACGCGCGTCACCCACGCCGAGTCGGCCGCCGAGTTGCAGCGACGCGGCGCCGACGTCGAGCGCCTCGTGCTCGCGCGCGCCGTGCAGTGGCATGCCGAGGACCGCGTGATCGTGCACGGCCGCTCGACCGTCATCCTCTGACCCTTCCTTCTTCTTCCGTCTAGCGGGCGGGCAGGCCGGATGCCAGTTCGGCGAAGACGTCGGCGGCGGCCGTGTGCCGCGCGAGCGGGGCGGACTGGCCGAGCCAGAGGGATTGCAGCTCACCCATCCCCCGTTCGCCGGCCAGGGCGCGGAAGCGCCCGGTGAGCCAGTTCTGAGCGGGGAACGGGGCGATCACGCCGGCCGCTTCGATCTCGGCGACGGCGCGATTGCGGGCACCCCTGGCCAGCCGGCCGCTCATCGCCCGCGTCAGCACGCTCTCGTCGGCTGCGGTCGCGCGGATCGCGGCTCGGTGTGCGTCGTTCGCCGCCGATTCCTCCGTCACCAGGAACGCCGTACCGACCTGCACGCCGGAAGCGCCGAGAGCGAAGGCGGCGGCCACGCCGCGCCGGTCGGCGATGCCGCCCGCGGCGATGACCGGAACCGACACGGCATCCGCCACCTGCGGCAGCAGCGAGATCAGGCCGACGAGGGAATCGGATGCCGGACGCAAGAACGACACACGGTGCCCGGCCGCCTCCGACCCCGTCGCGACGACGGCGTCGACCCCGCCCGCCTCCAGCGCGACGGCCTCGGCCACGGTGGTCGCGGTGCCGATCACGCGGATGCCGCGGCGGTGCGCCTCATCGACGATCTCGGGCGCCGGCACGCCGAAGACCACGCTGAGTGCGGCCGGCCCGATGGGCCAGATCGCGTCGAGCTGCTCCTCGAGCGGCGGGAGGTAGCGTTCGGGACGCTCCGGCGGCGCGATGCCCACCTCGACGAAGAACGGCGCGAGAGCCCCGGCATAGTCGTCGTGGCGCTCGTCGGGCGTCACCTCGTCCCCGGTGGGCAGCCAGACGTTCAGCGCGAACGGCTGCGAGGTCGCCTCGCGCAGCGCCCGCCCCGTCTGCCGGATGCGCTCGGCGTCGTAGCCGTACAGCCCGTACGAGCCCAGCCCGCCCGCTTCGCTGACGGCGGCGGTGAGCGCCACCGACGACAGTCCGCCGAACGGGCCGAGCATGATCGGATGCCGGATGCCGAGGATCTCACGCAGGTCGGTCATGCCCATGAGGCTACGCCCGTGTCCGGCGCGCGGGGACACCCATGACACGGCGAAGCGCCCGGGCGGGGGGACCCGGGCGCTTCGCTTTTCTGGGAACGGACCCGAACGATTCTCTGGGGACGCTTCGAACGGGTCAGAGGGGCGGAAGATGCCGGATGCGCACCGGCGGCTGAGAGCGGTCGGACGCCGCCGCGACGGCCTCGTCGAGGGCGTCGAACAGCTCCGCGAAGTCGCGGAACCGAGACCGGCGGGGGCACGGGGTACGCAGCCACAGCACGTCGAGCGAGCCGGTGCTGTTGCGCTCCACATAGGCGATCAGGCAGTCGGCGTCGCCGCTGCGTCGAGCCGGGTCGCAGATGCGCCAGCTGTCTCGCCCCAGCGACGTCAGCTCCCAGTCACCATGTGGAGCCGGGGATATCGGTACGTCCGAAAGTACAGTGCTCACAGTGCCTTACCTCCTGTCACAGCGATGACGCTGCCTGATGTGTACGACGATTCCTCGGCGGCCAGATACACGTATGCACCGGCGAGTTCGGCCGGCTGACCGGCCCTGCCGAGCGGTGTGTCGGAGCCGAAGTTCTCGACCTTCTCCGCGTCCCATCCGGTGGCGGGGATGAGCGGTGTCCAGATGGGGCCGGGTGCCACGGCGTTGACCCGGATCCCTCGTTCTCCCGCTTCCGAGGCCAGCGCCTTCACGAAGGCGACCTGGGCGGCCTTGGTCATGGCGTAGTCGATGAGGCCGGGCGACGGGTTGTAGGCCTGAATCGACGCGGTGACGATGATGCTCGCCCCGGACGGAAGGTCGGGGTAGGCGGCGCGTGCGGTGTACAGCGTGCCCATCAGGTTCGTCTCGAAGACGCGGCGCATCTCTTCGGTCTCGAGGTTCTCGAAGCCCGGCACGTCGTGCTGGTATGCGGCGTTGAGGACGAGCACGTCGAGCCCGCCGAACGCCTCGCGCGCCTGCCGCACCGCCTCGGTGGCGAACGCCTCGTCACGCAGGTCACCGGCGATGCCGAGCGCACCCGCACCGGCTTCACGGATGAGAGAGACGGTGTCGTCGGCGTCCTCCTGCTCCTCGGGCATGTGCACGATGGCGACGTCGGCTCCTTCGCGGGCGAACGCGATGGCGACGGCGCGGCCGATGCCGGAGTCTCCTCCGGTGATGAGCGCCTTTCGCCCGCGGAGGCGGTCGTGCCCGGTGTAGGACTCTTCGCCGTGATCGGGCGTGGGCGCGGTTTCCTCGGTGAGGCCGGGCTGCTCCTGCTGCTGCGGCGGGAACGGCTCTTCGCGATGCGCGTGGCGGGGGTCGGACGTGCTGTCACTCATCGTTGCGCCTCCTGTGTTCTGCTGCGGGGGATGCCGACTGTCAGAAGCCGGTCACTCAACCATGCCTCGACACCCCGTGCAGCCCCAGGGGGTTGACAGCACGCGAGCCGTCCGCATACGCGCGTCCGCCCGCGAGGCGGCGCAGCGGCTAACGCGCCGTCGCCGGTCCTGTCAACGGCCTCGCCACTGCAGCGAGCGGCGCCGAGGATGAGAAGCCCGACGAGAGGAGCACAGCATGTCCGATGCACAGCCGATGCCCAATGGCGAGGGCGAGATGCCCGAGGTGGATGCCACCGTCGTGGGACGCGACGCCCTGCAGCCTGAGACGCAGGGCGACGAGCCGGTCGACGCCGAACTGGGCGAGGACGGGCAGGGCGACATGGCCGAGGGGGACGGCCCGCAGCACTCCGGGGACGCGCCGGATGATCTGCGCACCGAGCCGCCGCGAGAGATGCCCGTCAGCGAGGAGACCCCGGCGACCCCGCAGGAGACACGGTCGGCGACCACGCACCCGTGAGCCGGTTCGGGTTCAGTCGTGGTCTGTCGGCGGCGGCGCCGACTTCAGCCAACGGAACCCGTAGCCGTCCAGGCGCACGCGCCCGGCCTCGTCCGGTGCGGCGAGGTCGGGTGCCGTGTGCCCTGACGAGTCGAGCAGTACGGTGATCTCCCGACCGGCATCCCAGCCGGGCAGTTCCACGGTGACCGGCTCAGGCGAGAAGTTGTGCACGGCGAGGAACGTCACCTCGTCGCTCGAGCACTCGTGCGCGAGCACACGCCGGTCTCCCGAGTCGAGCACCTTCAGTCGGCCCCAGGGGATCACAGGAGTGGACCGGTACCGCGAGATCAGCTCCGAGATGAACATCCACAGCGAGTCCGGGTCTCTTCTCTGATCGTTCACGTTGACGTGCTCCGGCCCGTACCCTCCCGTCGGCAGCGGGCGCGTGAGACGCGAAGCGCGGGCCGTCGAGAAACCGCCATTGCGCCCGGCATCCCACTGCATCGGGCCGCGCACCGCCTCGCGGACGAAGGAGGTGTCGAGCTCCCCCATGCCGATCTCCTCACCGTAGAACAGCACGGGGGCGCCCGGCAGGGAGAAGAGCAGGGAGTACGCCAGCCGCAACCGGCGGGGGTCACCGTCGAGCATCGGCGCGAGACGCCGGATGATGCCGCGACCGTACACCTGCTGATCCGGGTCCGGGGCGAACGCGTCGAAGACCTCCTGCCGCTCGTCGTCGGTGAGCAGCGCCAGGGAGAGCTCGTCGTGGTTGCGCAGGAACATCGCCCACCCCTGACTCACGTCGACCTGAGGACGAGCCGCCAGGGCCCGGGCCAACGGCTCGGCCTCTCCGCGCGCGAAGCAGAGGAACGCGGTCTGCGAGGCGACGAAGTCGAACTGCAGATCCAGCTCGGGCGCTGACTCGCCGAAGTACTGCAGCTGCTCCTCGTGGGTCAGCGCGACCTCACCGAGGAGCATCGCCGAGCCCGCCCGGCGCCCCACGAAGCGGTGCAGTTCGCGCAGGAAGGAGTGCGGGTCCTGCTCGTTGGGCGCCCCGGCCGTCGTGAGGAGATACGGCACGGCGTCGACCCGGAAGCCGTCGATGCCGAGCTTGAGCCAGAACCCGATGATCCGGGCGATCTCAGCGCGCACCTCGGGGTTGGCCAGGTTCAGGTCGGGCTGGTGGCGGTAGAAGCTGTGCAGGAAGTACTGACCGGTGCGTTCGTCGAGCTCCCATGTGGTCGCCTCTTCGCCGGGGAACACGGTCGGCTGCGCCTTGCGCGGCGGCTTATCCCGCCAGACGTAGTAGTCGCGGTAGCGCGACTTCTTCGAGCGGCGAGCGGCGACGAACCACGGATGCCGGTCGGAGGTGTGGTTCACGACGAGATCCATCACGACCCGGATGCCGCGGTCGTGGGCGATGCGGATCGTCTCGACCACCCTTCCGAGGTCGCCCAGCGCCGGCGCGACGCTGTAGAAGTCGGCGACGTCGTAGCCGTCGTCGAGATCGGGTGAGGGCTGGAACGGCATGAGCCAGAGGCAGGTGATGCCGAGCGCGGACAGGTCGTCGATGCGCCTGGCGAGTCCCGCGAAGTCACCGGAGCCGTCGCCGTCGGAGTCCTGAAAGGTCTGCACGTCGAGGCAGTAGAAGACGGCCGTGCGCCACCACAGATCGCTCGTGTCTGCGGGGTTCACAGCATCCCCCGCAGCGCCGGCAGCAGTTCGCGTCGACAGCGGTCGAGGAACCCCGCCTGATCTGATCCGACGTGGTGCAGGTACACCCGGTCGAACCCTTCTGCGGCGGCCGCGATCCCCTCCGCCACCCGGTCGACGTCCGAACCGATGACGACGCCCGACCGCAGCTTCTCCTCGGTGGGATCGGCATGGCGCTCGAAGTCCTCGGGCTGCTCCAGCTCCCACATCAGCTCAGGCGGCACGGTGGCCTGCGCCCACTGTTCTCTGGCCTCTGCCATCGCCTGCTCCTCGGTGTCCGCCAGGCTGAGGTGCAGCTGCAGGGCCGTCGGCCCTGCGCCACCGGCATCCCGGTACGCCTCCCGCGTGCCCCTCGTCGCCTTCGGGTCGACACCCACGGTGATCAGTCCGTCTGCCCACGTGGCCGCCAGCGACGCCGTCTCGGTGCTGATGCCCGCCGCCAGCAGCGGCGGGGGCGAGGCGGGCCGGCTCCAGATGCGGGCGTCGTGCACGCGCACCAGCCCGTCGGCATCCACCCGCTCCCCGTCCAGCAGCCGGCGGATGATGCCGGCGGATTCGATCAGCCGCGCGTCACGGGCATCCTTGTCGGGCCATTCGTCGCCCGTGACGTGTTCGTTCAGCGCCTCGCCGCTGCCCAGCGCCGCCCACACCCTGCCGGGAAACATGTCCTCCAGTGTTGCGAGTGCCTGGGCCGTGATCACCGGATGATAGCGCTGCCCTGGTGCGGTGACGAGCCCCATCGGCAGGGAGGTGGTCGCAAGCGCAGCGCCCAGCCAGCTCAAGGCGAAGCCCGACTCACCTTGCGCCGTGAGCCACGGCGCAAGGTGATCGGAGCACATCGCCGCGTCGAAGCCGACCTGCTCCGCGTGCTGAACAGCGCGCAGCAGAAGACCCGGCGAGTGCTGCTCGTGCGAGGCGTGGTATCCGATGACCGTCATCATCGCCTCCGGCCGGTCAGGGCGCGATGTCCGGATCGTTGCCTGCGATGGTGTCGCGGCCGGTTCCGTCGTCGTTCTCGATGTTCTCCTTGAAGCGCTTGAGGTCTGACTCGACCGCGCGCTGATCGAGATGCAGCGCCGCGCCGGCCTTCTCGATGAAGGATTCGGGAGCCCAGCCCATCTCCACCGCGACCCGCGTGCGGTCGGGGCCGAGCGGGGTGAACCGCACCGAGCCGGAGTGCATCTCCTCGGCGACGCTCACCCACGAGATCCGCTCGTCCGGCACCATCTCGGTCGTGCGGGCGTCGAACTCACGGCGCACGCCGGCGACGCGGACCACCCAGTGGGTCAGGTCGTGTCCTTCGGTGGGACGCACCTCTTCGACCATCGACATGAACGACGGCAGCTCTTCGAGTCGGGACCACTGGTCGTACACGCGGCGGACCGGTGCATCGACCTCGATCTCAGCGGTGACTTTCTCCATGTCATGCTCCTTCCTCGTACTTGCCCCGACGGTATGCGGGGACGAGTGTGCGCCGCGTGGGGGTTGACGCGACGTCGGACGGCCTTTAGCGTGCCCGCTCGCTGCGCTCGCCCACTGGAGGCAGGTCGCGCTGCGCGGGCCCCTCTATGACGCGCCCGTCGGCCGCGAACCGCGACCCGTGCAATGGGCAGTCCCACGTGCGCTCCAGGGTGTTCCAGCGCACGACGCCGCCCATGTGGGTGCAGACCGCAGAGACCTCGCACACTGTGCCGTCGATCTCACTCCGCGCGATCGGCCGGACGCCTTCGCGCCGCACGACCGCGCGCACACCGCGCTCGGTGTGTTCTGGACCCGGTGCGACCCACCGCTTCGCGGCGAACCCGGCGACTTCACCGACCGTTCGGGCGAGCTGCGCCGCGCCGCGCAGGCTGGCGTGCCGGTGGGCGAAGCTGCGGGCCCACTCGGGGGCGTCGCCCTCGAGCTGTCCGCACAGAGCGAGGGCGGCGGCCACGGCGGTGGTCATCCCCCACTTCGCGAAGCCCGTGGCGACGAACATCCGTCCGTTGCTCATCGGCATCTCGCCGATGTACGGCATCCGATTCGCCATCCGGTAGTCCTGAGCGGCCCACCAGCGCACCCGCTTCGCAGACGGGAAGTTCTGTGCGGTCCAGCGGTCCTGGGCCTGCAGGATGGCGCGCGTGTCGGCGACGCGGCCGGGGAAGAACGATGGCCCACCGACCAGAAGCAGCTCACGGCCGTGGTCGTCGACGGCCGGGCGCAGCGAACGGGTCACCGGGTCCGCCGACAGGAACATCCCCTGCGGCACGGGCCCGTCGAGGGTGTAGGCACCGACGATCTGGCGTGTGGGAGTGAGCGTGGCGAAGAAGCCGCCTCGATCGATCGCGGGGAATCCGGTCGCAACGATCACCCGGTCGGCTCGCACGGCCCCCCGCGCCGTGTTCAGCGTGACACTCTGGCTTCCGGCATCCGCCGCGCTGACCCGGCATCCGTCCACGATCTCCACTCCGGCCGAGCGCGCCTTGGCGGCGAGCACAGCCAGCGTGATGAGGGGGTGCAACTGCCCCTGCTCGGGTATGACGAGCGCTCGGGAGACGAGGAACGGCAGGCCGATCTCGCCGAACCGGGTGTCGAAGTCGATGCCGGCCGCGCGCATCGCGTCGGTCTCAGCGCTGAGCGAGCGGATGCCGGACTGGCTGGTCGCGTAGGTGATCGCCGGTTCCATCCGCAGCGCGTCCGGCACCTCGTCGAGCTCGGTGCGCAACCACTCACCCGCCGCATTCGTGGCCATGGCGTAGGAGCGGAGCGCGTCATCACCCGCAAACCTGCGGATGTCGCTGTAGCGGGTGCCCTGCAGCAGACTGGCCTTGCCCGTCGTGCGTCCCGTCGTGCCCGCGCCGACCCGGCTCGCCTCCAAGATGAGAACGTCATGCCCGCGGCGAGTGAGTTCGAGAGCCGTGGCGATGCCCGTCAGCCCCGCGCCGATGACGACCGTTCCGGCAGTGGCCGGCAGCACCTGGCTGCTCTCGATCTCGGGGACGGCGTCCCGCCATACAGAGATGCCGTCCCGCTCGTCCCGCGGCACGGCACCCGACGACTCCGAAGATCCCGACGCAGCAGACATGCTCGACCTCCTCCTGTGGACGGTTCGAGCGTGTCATCCCCGCACCCGGGGGTGCAGGGGCTTGACAAGCATGCCGGGACTCACGGGTGCAACCACCGCGGTCGCGGCTGGGCGGTCAGGCGATCCGCACGCCCTCACCCTCCGCGGGCGGCGCCTGGTCTTCCGGCGGCTCGGGAACCAGGTGCAGGCCCGTGGGCGTGTTCGCGGTGAAGGCGAGGGCCTCCACCCATGCTCGGTTGACCGAGGGCTGGCGGCTTCCGTAGTACTTGAACACCAGCGAGCTGCCCGGCTGAACCCACACGGTGGTGCGTCCGCCGCCCACGCTGGGGTCTTCGCGCCAGCTGAACGGGAACGGCTCACCTCGACGCAGCTTCGCCGTGATCACCAGCTGAAGATGCGTCAGCGCACGATCCTCGAACTCGGTCTTGACCGTTCCGTCGTAGATGAATTTGCCCATGTGGCTCCGTACACCTTCCGTTCTCGTCCGCATCCCCGGTGGCGTATGCGCCCCATCCAGGGTTAGCTTATCCAGATGGGTTGGCTGTACTACGGCGGGAACACGGATCCGATTGAGATCGAGGATCGTGCGCTCGCCCACCTCAAGGTCGTGATCGCCACGAAACTGCGCCGCAATGAGAGCTTCACGCTCTCGTGGCAGCACGCGAACGGGGGAGGTGGCGGCCGGTCGACGATCTGGTTGCACCCGTCGATCCCGTTGCGCTTCGTGTTCAACGAGCCGAAGCCGCCCCAGCTGAGCACCAAGTGGATCACGGCGCTCGCGAACTCGGCGAACACCAGCGGCGGCATCACACTGCTGCCGGAAGAGGTCGAGGCCGGTTAGTCGGACTCCTCGGCCGAGGTGGCGTGTGCGACACCGACAGGCTTCGACTCGGCCGACCCGCGCTGGCGCAGATAGATCGAGAACGCGACCATCGTGCCGACGGCGAGGAACTCACTCTGCCAGTTCTGCAGCGTGCGGTCCCAGAACTCCGGCGAGCCCAGGTATTGCAGCCAGCTGATCGGCGGCTGGCCATGCTGTGCATTCTCGTCGTTCATGACGATCGTCCCCGACAGCGACTGCAGCAGCCAGGAGAGCACGAAGATGCCGCCCATCACGAGGACCAGCGAGTTCTCGTAGACGACGCGCGGCCAACGCGAGGCCTTCGCCCACGCGGGAGCGTCGTCGGGCGCGTACCGGCCCACCTTCTGCTCTTCGTCGGTTCCCACCCCTTCGTCGCCGGGCTTCTTCGACTCGGGCGACCCGCGCTGGACCAGCCAGATGGTGGCGGCGATGAACAGCAGGAACTGGAGGAACTCCGACTGCCAGTTCTCGGCGACATCGACGACGAAGTCGCTGGAGAACACGAAGTCGAGGTACGTCAGCGGCGGCTGTCCGTGGTTGGCCAGTTCTTCGTTGGTCCGCGCGAGCCCTGCCACCGATTGCCCGAGCAGGGCGAGGACGAACAGAACGAAGAAGAACAGACTGAGCGCGTTGTCGCGGATGAGGCGTGCCATGTCAGCGTCCCGTCATCACGACGAGGAACATCGCCGCGAACCCGGCGATCACCGTTCCCATCCAGATCCAGAACACGCTGCGTACGCCGATCGGCTCCTGCTGCGGCATGGCTACTCCCTCCGTCGGCGACCGGGGTGGTCGGCATGTTGTCGCCGGTGTTCTCCCCGGCATCTGCTGTCTGGATGCTGGCGCGGACGGGCAGCGCGGACAAAGGGCTTGACTGCGCGCTCACCCCCTGTCAAGCCCCCTATTCGCGCTCACGGCGCCTGCGTAGCGTCGGGGCAGACGGAGCGGATGCAACGGAGGAAGGGGCCGGACATGACACTCACGCGCGACATCATGACAGCCGATGCGAGGTGCATCGGCGAGAACGATGCGCTGACGATCGCCGCGGAGATGATGCAGGAGCTCGACGTCGGGGCGCTGCCCATCTGCGGCGAGGACGGCAGGCTGAAGGGAATGCTCACCGACCGCGACATCGTGGTCAAGGCAGTCGCTGCCGGTATGGACCCCGAGACGACGAACGCGGGCCGCCTTGCGGCAGGGTCGCTGGTCACGGTCGAGGCGGACGACGACATCTCCGTCGCGCTGAACAAGATGCAGGAGCACCAGATCCGCCGGATTCCGGTCATCGAGGGGCACAAGCTGGTCGGGATCGTGAGTCAGGCCGACATCGCCCGTCACCTCGAACCGGAGACCACGGGTGAGACGGTGGAGAGCATCTCGCGCTGACGACGCAGCGCACCCAGCAGACGAGCAGACGAGGAGACAGACATGGACGAGCATCCCCAGGGGTACGAGCCGACGACCACGCATGCCGAGTGGGGGGCGGGGCGCCCGCACCTGCTCATCTCGCGCGGCGACGGCGATCGGCTGGTGTACGACCTCACCGACGACGAGGTGACGATCGGCTCCGCCGCCGGAAGCGGTGTCGTGCTCGACGGCGCCGACCCGGTGCACGCGACGATCGTCCACGACGACCGCGACGAGTACGTCCTCACGCTGCACGGCGCGGGTGAGATGAACGCGAACAGCGATGAAGGCCCGATGGGCGAGCGCACCGAGATCCTTCGCACCGGTGCACGGTTCACGATCGGCGACTGGACGCTCGTGTTCCGCAGGGAGGAGTTCGCCGACCACGGCCGGCCGTACGGCGGCCGCGCAGGCGGAGAACTGTCGGACCAGCCACCGCAGCCGGAACGTCCCGACTACCGGAACCGTGAGACCGGCGACTCCGAGCGCGGCCAGGAGGTGCGCGACGGCTGATGCCGTATGACCGGGTTTGTCCCGTAGATTCGGGCCATGACCCAGGATGTTCCGTCACGCACCGAACAGCGCCCCCTGGCAGGCCGCGTACTGATGCTCCTCTTCGGAGGTCTGGTCACGCTCGTTTTCGCGCCGGGCACCGTCGACCTGCTTCGCGACGACCTTCACGTCGGCTGCTCGTACGGCACCATGGGCGAGGCCGCCGGGTCGTGGTTCTGCTCCGACGGCATCGGGTACCTGTTCCCCGGCGCCGGCCTGCTGTCGGTGCCGGGGCTCGCGCTGATCTGCGCCCTTGCGCTGCTCCCCGCGCGTTTTGACACGATCGGCCGGGTGCTCACGGCCCTCGCCTTCGTGCCCCTCGCCTGGGTGGCCGGCCTCACGGCATCCGTCACCGTCGCCCGATCCGATGCGCTGCCGGCGGGTGCGACATGGAGCGGCGTGTGGCTGGTCGCGGTGGGCCTTCCGCTTCTCGGATGCCTGCTCTGCGCAACGGTCGTCGCGGCCCGGCGCCTGCTCCCCGCTGCCCTCCAGACACCCGCGACGATCGTGGGCCTCGCCGCGCTGCTCCTGCTCGGCATCACGAGCGGACTCGCCATCGCCGCCGTGCCCGCCTGCGCCCTTCTGGTGGCCGGCGACGACCAGCCGCGGTTCGCTCTCGTAGAGCTCAGCTGACCGGTACTCCAAGGGCGGCGACGCCGGCCTGTGCCGCACCGCCCGGATACGATCGAAGGCATGCCCGCCTCTGCTGATCCCCTCGCCCACGCCGAAGACCTCGCGGACTACGTCGCCGCGTCGCCGTCGAGCTACCACGCCGCCGAGGAGATGGCTCGCCGCCTTGAGGATGCCGGATTCACCCGCCTCGACGAGACCGAGGCGTGGCCCTCGCAGGCCGGCGGCCGGTTCGTCGTCGTCCGCGACGGCGCGGCGATCGCGTGGTCCGTACCGACGGATGCCGCGGCGACGACGCCCGTGCACGTGCTCGGGGCGCACACCGACTCGCCCGGATTCAAACTGAAGCCGCAGCCGACCACCGGCTCGAAGGGCTGGCTGCAGGCCGCCGTCGAGGTGTACGGCGGTCCGCTGCTGAACTCGTGGCTCGATCGAGAACTGCGCCTCGCCGGCCGACTCGCCCTCGCGGACGGCCGTGTCGTGCTCGCTGCGACCGGTGCGCTGCTGCGGCTGCCGCAGCTGGCCATCCACCTCGACCGCGGAGTGAACGACGGCCTGGCGCTCGACAAGCAGACCGCGACCCAGCCGGTGTGGGGTCTCGGCGAACCCGAGTCGGAGGACGTGCTCGC
>JAPSIX010000171.1 GCA_031178475.1 Microbacterium sp.
CCAGCGCGTGGACGGCGTGCTCGGCCTCGTCGACGTTCCACCCGCCGTTCGCGTCGATGCGGATGCGTCCCACCGGACCCATCGCCTCGCGCACCGCGCGCACCCGCGCGACGTCGTCGGCGAGCGACTGGCCGCGCTCGGCGACCTTCACCTTCGCCGTGCGGCATCCGTCGAACCGGGCGAGCACCTCGGACACCGCCGCTGGCGCGACGGCGGGGACCGTGGCGTTGACCGGGATGCGCTCGCGCAGTGGCTCGGGCTGCTCGTTCCAGGCGAAGTTAACGGCGGCAGCCAGCCAGGTGGCGGCCTCATCGTCGTCGTACTCGGGGAACGGCGAGAACTCCGCCCAGCCCAGAGGACCCTCGAACAGCACCGCCTCGCGCACGTCTACGCCGCGGAACCGGGTGTGCATCGGCAGCGCGACGACGCGGGCGGTGGCGAGGATGTCGGCGAGCAGCGGGGTCATGGCTCCATCATGCCGCTCGGCCGGGCGGATGCCGCGTGAGAAACCACATTCGGCGTGAGAAACGACCGGCGAGAGGGTTTCTCGGGCGCCGGCCGGTTTCTCGAGGGATCGGGCGCTGGCGGGCCGACGAGCTGCACGGCAATGTGTGATTGACAATAGTGTGCGGCACACAGTATGGTGACACACATGACCAATCCGGATTTCGACGGGCACCTGCAGGAACTGCGGCGCGGCACCATCGTGCTGGCCAGCCTGCAGCTGCTGCGCACGCCCGGCTACGGATACAGCCTGCTCGAGCAGCTCGCGTCGGTCGGGTTTCCCACCGACGCCAACACGCTCTATCCGTTGCTGCGCCGTCTAGAGAAGCAGGGCTACCTCGACAGCGAGTGGAACACCGACGACGCGCGACCGCGCAAGTTCTACCGCACCTCAGAGGCCGGCATCCGCCTCGCCTCGGTGTTGACCCAGGAGGTCGCGGCCATCGCCGCCGCTACCGCCGCACTGACCGACGGAGAGTGAAATGGCGAACAGGAGAACTGACATGACCGCCACGTTGACCGATCGCTACATCGCCGCGACCATGAAGAGCCTGCCGCCGCAGCTGCAGCCCGAAGTGCGCGACGAACTGCACGCCTCGATCGCGGATGCCGTCGACGCGCGCATCGATCAGGGTGAGTCGCCCGAGAGCGCCGAGCGTGCCGTGCTGACCGACCTCGGCGACCCCGGCATCCTCGCCGCCGGCTACGCCGACCGCCCGCTGCACCTGATCGGGCCGAAGTACTACCTGACGTGGTGGCGGCTGCTCAAGGTGCTGATCGCCATCGTTCCGGTGTGCGCGTTCGCCGGCGTCGCGATCGCCCAGACCATCGTCGGCGCGAGCGTCGGGCAGATCATCGGCGAGGCCATCGCCGTCGCCCTGTCGGTGGTGGTGCACATCGCCTTCTGGACGACCCTCGTCTTCGTCGTGCTCGAGCGCACCGGCGCCGACACGGGCACGAAGTGGAGCGTCGACCAGCTGCCCGAGGAGCAGCAGATCGGCACAGGGCGTTCCGACCTCATCGCCTCACTGGCGCTGCTCGCGATCTTCGCCGGGGCTCTGCTGTGGGACCGTTTCCGCGGCTTCGTGCCGACCGACGGAGAACCGATCTCGATGATCAGCTCCGGCCTGTGGCCCTGGGGGATCGGCGTGCTCTTCCTGTTCATGGCCGCCGAGGGGGCACTCGCGATCGCCGTCTACGCCCGCGGCAGGTGGACGACCGGATTCGCGGTGATCAACACCGTCATCGCCGTCGGCGTGATGAGCCTCGGACTGACCGCGCTCGGCCGCGGCGTGCTGTTCAACCCGGAGTTCGTCGAGGTCGCGATCATCCGCAACGGCGTCGGCACCCAGGCCTGGACGGTGCTGGTGGCGATCACGGGGATCGCCATCGTCGGAGTCTGCGTCTGGGACGCCGTCGAAGGCTGGCTGAAGGCCCGCCGCGCACGGATCACCGCCTGACCCCGGGAAGATTCGCACATTCGCGCGAGCGAGGGCGACGGTACGGTGGTGCGATGAGCACCGCAGCTGCCGCCCTCGCCGATCTGCACGCCGCGGCGGATCCTGTGGCGCACCCCAACCGGCACTACGCCGGCGAGGGCCCGGTGCTCGGGGTGCGGATGGGCACGGTGTTCGACATCGCGAAGTCCCATGCGGGGATGCCGCTCGACGAGGTCGGGCTGCTGCTCGACGAGCAGGCGTACGAGCCGCGGCTGGCCGCCTTCTGCGTGCTGGACTTCCAGGTGCGCCGACCGGGTGTCACCGACGCCGCCCGCGCGGAACGGTACGAGCTGTATCTGCGAAGGCACGATCGCATCGACTCCTGGGACATGGTCGACCGTGCCGCTCCCCGCGTGATCGGGATGTTCCTGCGCGACCGGCCGCGCGACCCGCTGTTCACGCTCGCCGCGGCATCCGACCCGCTCCGCCGCCGCACCGCGATGACCGCACCACTGGCCTACACCCGCCCACCTCACGCGGACGGGATCGCCGACCTGCTGCGGCTCGCCGAGATCCTGGCGGACGACCCGGACCCGGTCGTGTCGAAACCGGTCGGCATCGCGCTCAAGCACGCCGGGGCGGTGGCCCCGGAAGCCGTGCGCGCGTTCCTCGCGCGGAGGGGAGATCGGCTGCCGGCACCGATCCGACGCGAGGCGCGGGCGAAGCTGCCCGAATAGGCTGGGTGCCGTGACCGACGACTTCGTCTCCGACCTTTTCGACCCTGCCGAGTGGACGCTGGCTCCCGGCGCCGAGAGCTACACCGACATCACCGCCCACGTGTCGCGCGACGGCCGGATCGCCCGGATCGCGTTCGACCGACCCGAGGTGCGCAATGCCTTCCGGCCGCACACGGTCGACGAGCTGTACCAAGCGCTCGACACCGCCCGGCAGGACGCCCGGATCGGTGTCGTGCTGCTCACCGGCAACGGCCCGAGCCCCAAGGACGGCGGCTGGGCGTTCTGCTCGGGCGGAGACCAGCGCATCCGCGGGCGGGACGGGTACAAGTATGCTTCGACAAGCTCAGCAACCCAGACGTCCGAGCACCAGCCCGACCATGCCCGCGCCGGTCGCCTGCACATCCTCGAGGTGCAGCGTCTGATCCGGTTCATGCCCAAGGTCGTCATCGCGGTCGTTCCCGGGTGGGCTGCCGGCGGCGGGCACTCGCTGCACGTCGTGTGCGACCTGACGATCGCCAGCGCCGAGCAGGGCCGGTTCAAGCAGACGGATGCCGATGTCGGCAGCTTCGACGCCGGATACGGTTCCGCGTACATGGCACGCCAGGCGGGGCAGAAGATCGCCCGGGAGGTGTTCTTCCTGGCGGAGGAGTACTCCGCGCAGCGCGCGTACGAGATGGGTGCGGTGAACCGCGTCGTGCCGCACGCCGAGCTCGAGCGCGAGGCGCTCGCGATGGCCCGGACGATCCTCACCAAGTCGCCCACGGCGATCCGGATGCTGAAGTTCGCGTTCAACGCCGTCGACGACGGCCTGGTGGGCCAGCAGGTCTTCGCGGGGGAGGCCACCCGTCTCGCCTACGGCACCGACGAGGCCGTCGAGGGCCGCGATGCGTTCCTCGAGAAGCGCGACCCGGACTGGTCGCCGTATCCCTGGCACTACTGAGGGGGACGGATGCCGCAGCTGATCGCCCTGCCCGGGGATGACCCGGTCGCGGTGCTCGACGGCATCCGCCATGCCCTCGACGGGGGACCGGCGCTCGGCCTCGGCGTGCCGCCGGAATCGGCCGGCGAGGTGCCCGCCGGCACGGCTGCGGTCATCGGAACATCCGGCTCCAGCGGCATCCCGAAACAGGTCGTGCTCAGCGCCCGGGCCCTGCGCGCGAGCGCCGCGGCCACCGCCGCGCGGATCGGATCGGGTCGCTGGGTGCTGGCGCTTCCGGCCGGGTACGTCGCCGGGCTGCAGGTGCTGGTGCGCTCGATCCTCGCCGGCGCCGACCCCGTGATCCTGCGCGGCCGGTTCGACCCCAGGGCCTTCGCGGATGCCACTGCGCACGCCTCCGGAGCCGACCTGTTCACATCGCTGGTGCCCGCCCAGCTCGCCACGCTCCTGGACGCCGCCGACGACCCGCGCGTGCGGTCGGCGCTGCGCGCCTACCGGGCGATCCTCATCGGTGGTCAGGCGCTGCCCGTGCCGATGCGCGAGCGGGCGGAGCGGCTGGGCGTGCGGGTGATCCGGACGTACGGATCCACCGAGACCAGTGGCGG